>NZ_DLJI01000022.1:747-112132 GCF_002484185.1 Empedobacter sp. UBA7620
AGGAGGAACTATGCCTCCCATTCCTCCAATGGCAACTACAATTTTTGCTGATGGTTCTGTAAAAGAAGGACCTTTTAAAGAAGTTGAACATTTCTTAACTGGATTTCTAATTATAGAAGTAGAAGATTTAGAAGCTGCCAAAAAAATTGCAGCAACCAATCCTATTCTAGTCGCTGGAGGAAGTGTAGAAATACGAGAAATCTTACTAAGATAGTATTTGATAGCCTTATGAACTTGAAGAAACAAAAAAATTGGACTCTATTTGCCATATTTGGTATTGCCTATTGGTTTTTTGGCAATCTATATGAAGCTATAGTTTTTGGCCCTAATTGGATTATTGAAGATCCTAATCATCTGAAGCACTTAAATATGTTTTTTGTCAATTCTAGTCCAACTCTATATTTTATACCGATGACATTAATTGCAGGAATCTCAATTTGGATTTTAACATTTTTAAATAAAATTAATAGTGTAAAACGCGAATACAGAATGGCAAGTATTTTAGCTCTAATAGTTACCATACTTACATCATTAATAGTCGGTTTTGTATTATCAAAAATGTTTGGTTCAGGATTTTATGCGAATCCAGAAAAAGGAAGTTTTTATGGAAAAATATGGAATGTATCAAATGCATTTAGAATGATATTTGAACTAGCTACCATTTACTATTTATTCAATGCTTATAGAAAATTAGATAAATTAAAATAATCAAACCAATTTAATACCCTTAATATTTAAATGAAATTATTAGA
This sequence comes from Empedobacter sp. UBA7620, assembly GCF_002484185.1. Taxonomy (NCBI): domain Bacteria; kingdom Pseudomonadati; phylum Bacteroidota; class Flavobacteriia; order Flavobacteriales; family Weeksellaceae; genus Empedobacter; species Empedobacter sp. UBA7620. The sequence continues at coordinate 1,500 of NZ_DLJI01000022.1, forward strand.
AGCGCTAAACTGGAGATACGCTACAAAACGTATGACAGGAGAAAAATTAGATGATGATACAGTAAATAAAATTATTGAAGCAGCGCGTTTAGCTCCAACATCTGCAGGATTACAACCAGTACATTTGTTTGTAATTAGTAATCCTGAAGTAAAAAAACAAATTCAACCAATAGCATTTAATCAACCTCAAATTGTAGAATCATCACATTTGATTGTTTTTACATCTTGGGCAACAATTCCAGATAAAAAAGTTGATGAAGTATATAATTATACAAATTCAGAACGAGGTATTTCTAATGAAAAAACAGCAGACACAGTAGAAGGTCTAAAACAGTTATTCAGTACATTTTCTGAAGAAGAACAGTACCATCACACTGCTAAACAAGCACATATATCTTTTGGAATGGCAATTGCCGCAGCAGCAGAACTAGGAGTAGATGCTACGCCAATGGAAGGATTTAGTAAAGAAGGAATAGATGAATTTTTGAAATTAAAGGAAAAAGGATTAAGATCAGTTGTTCTTTTAGCTCTAGGCAAAAGACAAATAGAAGAGGATTGGTTATTTCCATTAAAAAAAGTTCGTCAACCTAAAGAAGAGTTTATTACAGAAATTAAGTAATAGAATATTTTTTTACAAATTCTGTATTAACAAAACTCATTTCAAAATAGATTACCTATGTTATTAAAAGACAGCTTAAGAGAAAAACTGTTATTTCGCTAAATAGCATCATACTCATTAAGACAACTTAAAAGATAGGATTTCTGATAATGATCTGTTTCAACAAAAAACTAATCAAATATGAAAATAGAAATTTGGAGCGATGTAATGTGTCCTTTTTGTTATATTGGAAAACATAATTTAGAAAAAGCTTTAGAGAATTTAGAATATAAAGACCAAATTGAAATTATTTGGAAAAGTTATCAATTGGATGCTAGTATTCCCGAAGTTGTTAACGATACATACGCAGGATATTTATCTAAAAAACGTAATGTCAGCGAAGAGCAAGGAAATCAAATGTTAGCCTCTGTATCTACTACTGCTAAGCAAATAGGTCTAGACTATCATTTTGATAAAACAATCATGACCAATTCCTTTAAAGCACATCGTCTTATACAATTTGCTAAAAGTAAAGCAAAAGGATCTCAAATGGAAGAAAGACTTTTCAAAGCATTTTTTACAGAAGGGAAAAATGTATCAGATACAGATACTTTAATACAATTGGCTAAAGAAATCGGCTTAGAGGAAAACGAAATTTCGGCAGCTTTTACTGATGATATATATGCATATCAAGTAAAAAATGATATTAACGAAGCAATTCAATTAGGTGTAACAGGAGTTCCTTTTTTTGTACTTGATAGGAAGTACGGTATTTCCGGAGCACAACCCTCGGATGTATTTTCAAACACTATTGAAAAGGCATTTGAAGAATGGAAATTAAATCAAACTAAAACAAACTTAGATATACAAAATGGGCAATCATGTTCTATAGATGGTCAATGCGACTAAAAACAACTTAAACAATAAAATTATGATTAGACTATTTAAACAATGCTTTTTAATTGCTATTGCAGCAGCCCTTTTAATTGCTTGTAAAAAAGAAAAAACAAAAGTAGATTTATTAATTAAAAACGCAACTGTTTTTGATGCAACAGGAATTGATCCTATTTCTAATGCAAGCGTAACTATCAAAGGTGGAAAAATAGTAGCAGTACAAAAAGGTGAAATAACTGATGTAAAAGCTACAAAAACTATTGATGCAGGAGGTAAGTTTGTTATGCCTGGACTTATTAATTCACATTTACATTTATTCTGGAATATGTATGACATGCCTCCAAAAATGCCTGCAACAAATGATGCTCAAGCAAATAAATTTATTGAAAATGAATTAACTAAACGTTTAAAAGGTCATTTAGAACAAGGAATAACATCTATACTTTCTCCAATAGATTTTGAACCATATATTTATAATGTTAGAGAAAAAGTTGCAAAAGGAGAAATTAGCGGACCTCGTGTTTTTGCTGCTGGTCCTGTTTTACTTAAATCTGGTGATTATTACGCATGTGCTGGACTAGAAGGAGAAGATTTAAAATGGTGTAACGAACATGTAAGATTACCAATTGAAAATCCTGAAGAAGCACGTAAATCTGTTCAAAAATTAGTAAAACAAAAAGCTGATGTTGTTGTTTATGATGGTGTAACAAATCAAACCAAATTCAACAAAGAAGTCTTAACTGCTATTGTTGATGAAGCACACAAAAATAATTTAAAAGTGTTTGTTCATAATGCTGATGCAAAAGATGTTCCTAATATGGTAGCTGCTGGCGTAGATGTATTTATTCATCCTCCAGCAAAAACAAAAGATGTTGATGGAAAATATTTGAAAGTAATTGGAGAAAAGAAAATTCCAATTGCAATTACACTTGGCTTTATGCAACGTTATATGAAACTTGGTTTTGCAACTCCAAAAGACAGAAATGATTATGATATTATGCAAAATAACGTCCAAGTAATGTTGAAAGCAGGAGCAGTTCCATTATTCACTTCTGATGTTCCAGGAATTCCTCCAACAGAAGTAGTACCTATGGTTACAGGAGTAATGACTGGTCAAGGAATTGACAATAAAACAATTCTTTTATCTGCAACAAAAGAAGGCGGAAAAGCTTTGGGAGCAAAAAATTTAGGAACTCTGGAACCAGGTAAAATTGCAGATGTTATTCTTGTTGATGGTAATCCGCTAAAACAAATTGCAGATCTTCAAAAAGTAAAAACAGTCATAAAAGATGGAAAAATTGTAGTTGAAAAATAAGTTCACTTTTTAAATTAAAATTCATATCAAATTAAAAAATTAACCAGCGACATCAAGTTTGCTGGTTTTTTTATTAGGAAAGCATAGTATTTCAGATAATCATCTCTTTAAAAAAAAAAATACAATTTTTGATTCTGATTATAATAAAGTAACCTCAGTAAAAATGAGGTTACATAAGACAGCTTAATAAAGTAAACTTCTTTAAGTTTTTAAAGATAAAATTTTTGTACAAGTAGTTGTTTACTTAAACATTACCTTTTTTGTATAAAAATTCTAAACCAACTCAATTAAAGCTTGACGAATCGTATCATAAATATAATTTAGATCATCAGTCGAAATACAATAAGGAGGAACCAAATAAATTATATTTCCTAATGGACGCAACAATATACCTTTCTCTAAAAAGTAAGGATACAGCTTTTCGTGTATATCACTAAAATAAGACGTTTCTTCGTCTGTATTCCATTCCAACGCCAAAATAGTTCCGCATTGTCTTATCGCTTTTACTTTAGGATGATTTTGAATAGATGCAACAAAAAATTGATGTTGATGCACTATATTTTCAATTTGCTGTTGTGTAGAGGTTTGTAACAACAAATCAAGACTTGCTAACGCAGCAGTACATGCCAATGGACTTGCCGTAAAAGAATGTCCGTGGAATAATGTTTTATTCAAATCATCTGCATAAAAGGCTTGGTAAATTTCGTCTGTACAAGTTGTAACGCCCAAAGGTAAAGTACCACCTGTTAAGCCTTTCGAAAAACACATAATATCTGGAACTTCTGTCAAATGATTTGCTGCAAATAATTTACCTGTACGACCAAATCCAACAAAAATCTCGTCTTGAATCATTAAAATATTATGTGCTCTACAATAACTCATCAATTGATCTAAATATTCAGCCTGATGCATCAACATCCCCGAAGCTCCTTGTATCAAAGGTTCGTAAATAAAACACGCTACTTTAGTTGCAACTTCTTTTATTTGCGATTTAATAGCTTCTATATTTTCTGCATTCGGTGTATCAATAAAAATGACATCAAAAAGCTTTTCGTTAAAAGGTTCTGTCCAAATTCCTCTTCCACTTACCGACATCGCGCCAAAAGTATCGCCATGATAGGCATTTTTGAACGCTAAAATCACAGGTCTATCTTCTTTTTTATTGAAATGATATTGTAAACACATTTTTAATGCAACCTCAATCGCTGTTGATCCATTATCACTGTAAAATGCTTTTTTTTGGTTGGTTGGTAAAAGAGCCAATAAACGTTCAGACAATTCAATTGCAGGTCGATGCGTAAATCCTGCAAAAATAACATGTTCCAAAGTTGTTAGCTGTTCGTGCATTTTCTGTGCGATATACGGATGCGCATGCCCATGCAACGATACCCACCACGATGAAACCGCATCAATATATTGCTTGTTATTTTCATCGTAAATATAACTTCCTTCTCCTCTTACAATTGGAATAATATTATTGGCTTTTTTCATCTGCGTATAAGGATGCCAATTCACCAACTGATCGCGCTCTTTTAATGTGTACATGTCTGATTTGTTTCTTGTTTAACCATTGGTAGTAAACCTAAATTTTCAAACATTTGCATATCCTCTGATACCCCAGGATTAGGTGTTACCAGTAAGGTTTCACGTTCTCCTGTAAAAATAGAATTCGCACCAGCCATAAAACACCAAGCTTGTTCAACTTCTGTCATTTCTATTCGACCAGCACTTAAACGAACAACCGAAGAAGGCATCACAATACGAGCTGTTGCAATCATACGAACCATATCCCAAATATCTACTTTCGGATTATTTTCTAAAGGCGTTCCTTTTACTCTTGCTAAAGCATTTACAGGTACAGATTCTGGGTGTTTTGGCATTGTTGACAAAGTTAATAGCATAGAAATTCGATCTTGATGTGTTTCTCCTAAACCAATAATTCCGCCCGAACAAACTGTAATCCCAGCTTTTCGTACATTTTGTATCGTATTGATTCGATTATCAAATTTACGTGTAGAAATAATCTCATCGTAATAAGCTTCGGAAGTATCTAAATTATGATTATATGCGTGTAAACCTGCTTCTTGTAAACGAATCGCTTGCTCTTCTGTCAACATTCCTAATGTACAACACACTTCTAATCCCAACTCATTTACACCTTTCACCATTTCGATTATTCGATCAAAGTCTCGATTATTTCGTACTTCTCGCCAAGCAGCTGCCATACAAAAACGTGATGAGCCCGCTTCTTTTGCTTTCTTTGCATGTGCTAATACCGTTGCTGTTGGTAACAATGCTTCTACTTTAATATCGGTATGGTAGCGTGCTGCTTGTCCGCAATATGAACAATCTTCGGGACAACCACCTGTTTTTACAGATAACAAGGTACATACTTGTACTTCTCTTGCATTGTGCCATTCTCGATGTGTTTTGGATGCATGATATACTAAATCCAATAAAGGTTGATGATAAATTTTTTCGATTTCTTCTTTCGTCCAATCATGACGTGTTTTGTTTGATATTTTCATTGTATTTTAAATATTAAATTGATGCTTAATTGTTTCTGCAATATTTCTCACTTCGCTTGAGTTTATTGAATTGAGTTTTGGTGTAATGATGATAGAAATATCCGAAGGCAAATGATTTTTTATAACACGAGAAGTGTCTTCATCAAATTCACCATTAAACACAAAATATTCGATAGTGATATTTCTTAATTTCAGTATTTCAATCGTTAATAATGTATGATTAATACAACCCAAATAATTCGTTGCAACCACAACTGTTGGAAGATTAAATTGCTGAACAAGATCAATCATAAAATCTTCTTCATTAATAGGAACAAATAATCCGCCCGCTCCTTCAATAATAAGAGAATTGGTTGTTTTGGGAATTTCAAAATCATTTAAATTGATATCAATTACTTCTTCTTTTGCAGATTGATGTGGTGAAGCGGCTTTTTGTAAAGCATAACGTTCTTGATGAATCTTCAGTTTTGGAGAAGTTAACGATTCAACCAACAAACTATCTGATGAATCTAAATCTCCTGATTGTATTGGTTTCCAATAATCAGCTTGTAAAGCTTCAGTTAATATTGCTGAAACAATTGTTTTTCCAACTCCTGTCCCTATTCCTGTAACAAATAATTGTTTAGACATTTTCCTTTATCTTTTCTATTAATTGATTAATTTCTTCTTGTGTATTAAAAGCATGCAAACAGATTCGTAAGCGCTCTTCTGCTACTGTAGGTGGAAATACCGCAAAAGTGTTTATTTCAACCTCTTCTAATTGATTTTTGATTTTGGTCAATTGGTTTGTAGACTCAAACTTTAGAATTTGAATTGGACTATTTTTATTCGAAGAACTAGTTAAATTACTATTTCTAAAATGTGATATATTATGTTGTAAACTTTCTTGAAGCGATTTATTTTCTTTGATAAACTGATAACCTTTTCGTAAACCTGTCACATGAAAATCAGTAATAGCTGTGGTGTAAATAAAAGGTGAAGCATAATTAATGAGATAATCAATCACTAACTGATTAGCTAAAATAGAAGCACCGCTCATTCCCATTGCTTTTCCATAGGTTACAACCGTTACAAATACTTTGTGTTGTAATCCCAATTGATGAACCAATCCGTAATCAAAAACACCAAAAGCATGAGCTTCATCTACCACTAATGCAGCATTGTATTTATGGGCTAATTCAACCAGTTCAATTAATGGAGCACAATCACCATCCATCGAATACAAACTTTCTACCGCGATAAAACAACGCTCTTTTACTCTTTGTAATAATTTCTCTAAATGATCTAAATCGTTATGTTTAAATTTTAATTTTTTTGCGTTGGATAATTTAATCCCATCATGCACTGAACGATGTATATTTTCATCAACTATAACAGTATCATGTCGAGTTAAAAGTGCGGAAAAGAGTGCTAAATTAGCATTATATCCAGATGAAAAAAGTATTGCAGCTTCTACTTTATGTTCTTTCGCAATCAGCTCTTCCGTTTCACTTAAATAATCGGAATTCCCACTAATCAAACGTGCTCCAGTAGAACCATAAAGTAAGGTTGGTTGTGCTATAAACTCATTTAAAATTTGCTGATGTAAAATTTCATTTTTAGCTAATCCTAAATAATCATTACTATAAAAATCAATTCCAGAAGAGCGAACTTTTAATGTTCTTTTAATTCCTTTTTGTTCTCTTTCAAATAGAGATAGTCGCAATAAATTAAAAAATTTCGACATTATTCAGTTCATTTTCAATTGCAGAAATCCAATGTGCAAACAACGTTTCTTCTAGTTGTATCACTTGATTTGCATAAATTTCCCATTCATTATGAAATTCTTTTAATTGTGAAATCATTTCTTCAAGATGACCTTCTTCTTCGACAATAATTGATTTCACCATCACTTTTTGTTGATGTGCTGTCAAAACATCTTGATATATTGGATACAATTCATCTGCCCTAACTTCAATAGCGTAAGTCACAAACAAATAGGCTGCGTATTTTAAGTCTTCTCCATCAAGATTAAATTCTTTCTTCAACAAACGACAAACCTGAATATCTAATTGATGTAAATAATACATTGTTGCTTTTGGTACTAAAAGATAAATAGGCTCATAATTGACACAAGCATCCGGAATCAATTTTATAATTTGCTTTTTCAAATAATAAGCATGACGATGTTCCTCTGCTGCATGTTTCAATTGAATAAGATTCACAAAAGTTTTGTGTTCACATGCCGAAATTTTTCGTGCTCCTGCATTTTCCATAAACGAAAGTGTATTAAGCCACTTTACATGTAATTTTGGTTCTAAAACAATATGATTTAATATATTTTTCAATTGATTTTATTTTTGGCCAAAATTATAAGTCAAACGGATCATACATACACTCCACTTTTGTAATATATGATAGTCCGGACGTATTAAACCCATTTTAGAATCTCTGAAAAAGTTTAGAATCATCACTATAAAAAAGTTGAATAATGAAAACTATTATTACAGAAAAATTCATTATTCATCTATTAATTCTATCTTTTACGATTAGATTTTTCTAAATAGCTACTTAAATCTTATTTTTGCAAAAACTTTTAAATTGAGTACTCGAGAAAATTGGATAAGCTGCAAGAATTGTAATGGACTTGGAAAAAAAAGTCAAGGAGTTTCGAAAAGGAAACTATCGCGTTATGAATCAGCTGTTGCTCAATCTAAAAAGAATGAAAATTTTATTACTCCGAATAAACCAAAAAGTTCGATGCAGATCTGTACTATTTGCTCAGGAACTGGTTTGATCACTACAAATGAACGCCCTTCATTTAACGAAAAAAAATATCCTCATGTCGCAATTGTCGGAGCTGGAATTGGTGGAATTGCATTGGCATTAGCGTGTTTACATCGTCAAATTCCTTTTACACTTTTTGAACGTGATCGAGCTTTCAACGATCGTTCGCAAGGTTATGGGCTAACGTTACAACAAGCAAGTAAAGAATTAAAAAAATTTGGAATCCAAACTTTAGAGGAAGGAATAGTTTCTACATTGCATTTAGCACATACTATAGAAGGAAATGTGATTGGCGAATGGGGAATAAGAAAATTGCAAGATAAAGAAGCAATTGAAGCTAAAAACAAGAATAAACATACCAATATTCATATTGCGAGGCAATCTTTACGCTTAGCTTTTTTGAATCAATTAGGTGGTGATAATCAAGTCTTATGGAATCATCAATTAATCGATTTTAAAGTTAATGATAAAATAGAATTAACGTTTGATGTTGATGGAATTCAAAAAAACTTTAAAGCTGATTTACTTATTGGTGCAGATGGCATACGAAGTACAGTTCGTCGATTGGTTATAAATGAGGAAAATAGTCCATTACGTTATTTGGGTTGTATTGTTATTTTAGGCATTTGTAAACTGGATGCTTTAGCAAATTTAGAAAATCATTTGTTGGATGGTGCAACGGTATTTCAAACAGCAAATGGAACAGAACGGATGTATATGATGCCTTATGACAAAAATTCGGTTATGTGGCAATTTAGTTTTCCAATGTTAGAAAATGAAGCGATAGCTTTGAGTAAAAAAGGTTCAGAGGCGTTAAAGATAGAAGTCGCTAAAAGAACGCATTGGCACTCTCCTATTCCTGAAATTATTACAGCTACAGAATCCCAACAAATCACTGGATACCCAGTTTATGATCGAGATTTATTAATGTCAAACTTATTAGAAAATGCTGGTCCAGTTACTTTAATAGGCGATGCGGCTCATCCTATGAGTCCTTTTAAAGGGCAAGGTGCAAATCAAGCTTTGTTAGATGCTTTGTTATTGGCGCAAAAAATTACTTCAGCTTATAACAATATTCAAAATAAACAGATTAATTTGCGTGAAGAAGTTTTACAACAATACGAAAAAGAAATGATGGAACGAAGTAGCGTTAAAGTAAAAAAATCAGCAGATGCAGCCAAATTTCTACATTCAGATATTGTGCTTCAGGAAGGAAACGTTACGTTCGGTTCTAAATGGTCTTCCAGTATTTAAATAATTAAAAAAGGAAACATTTTAAACTCTGTACAAAATGTTTCCTTTTTCATTACATCACAAATATAAATTAATCTAATGTTTGTACTCCCCCACCATTTACAAACAGTACTTGTCCGCTAACCCAAACCGAAACTGGAGCCGCAAAATACAATACAGCACCTGCAATATCTTCTGGTTCTCCAAGGCGTTCTAAAGGTGTATGTTTTAACATGGTTTTCTCTATTTCAGGAGTCAAAACAGTTTGTAAAGCCTGTGTACGAATAGCACCTGGTCCAACAGCATTGATTCTAATTTCTGGTCCAAAATCAAAAGCCAAATTACGTGTCATATGATTAATAGCCGCTTTAGATGAAGCATAAGCACTAATAGCAGGACTTTTATTAATAGATGCCATAGACGACATATTGATAATACTTCCGTAGCCAGAAGATTTCATATGCGGAGAAACTAACTGACATAAACGCCACATACTAAAAACATTCATCTGAAAAACTCGTTCAAACTCATTAACAGAAATTTCATATGGACTTTCTCTTCCAGCTCCACCGCCACCTACATTATTTACTAAAATATTAATTTGTCCATAAGCTTCTAGCGTCTTTTCAACCAAATTTACTAATGCCTCATCTTTTGTCACATCACAATCCAGTGCAATTGCCTTTCCTCCTTTTGATGTAATTTCTTCCACAACTTTATTTGCAGGTTCTATCTTATAATCCGACACCACTACATTAGCTCCATATGCGGCAAGCATTTCACAACAAGCTTTTCCTATACCATTACCACCTCCTGTTACAATAGCAGTTTTTCCTGTTAAATCAAATAATTTTGATGTATCCATATGATTCTTTTTTTTGAATTAAATACTAATAAATAGTAGAAATTGACAATATCTAAAGTTAGTGTTTTTTTTATAAAAGAATTTATTTCTCAATCCTCTGAAAGTGGAGAACGAAAAATTATTTGATACTTAATATCAAAATCAGAGACTAATAATTTGAATGATTTTAAATCCTCTAAATAAATTTTAGTTGATTTCTCCGATTTATTAATTGCTCTTGTAGAAAGAATATTCATTGGGAAATTCACACTATCTTTTATTCCTTTTTCAATTTTTCCGTTTGTAAGTTGATAAACATAAATAGGTGTTTTTCCTTGTTTTACCATACTATCCAAAAGTTTAATCTCATTTGTAAAAATAACTATTTCAGCTTGCTCAAAAGATTTTTCTTTCGTTAACATCTGAACAGTATCATTCGATACTCGTTCATTCTTAAATAAATCAACTTCATATTCGTCTGGTCTTTCATAACTTTTTTTACAGCTATAGAAGAAAATCGGAATAATTAAAATTGTAAGAATAATAGTATAATTGATATTTTTCATTCTGATTAAGTTAAAAAAAGGAACTTACTCGAAAGCAAATTCCTTATAAAAAATCCTTGTAAAAAATTATTCTTGTTGATATTCTGCTTCCCACTCATTTCCATCATCACCTTTGTGACCATCTAATTTGATCACAAAACTTTTTGTTGGAAAATATGGTGTCATACGAATATCTAACCAAACACGATCTTTATTTACTTTATCTTGCTCAAAACGTACAATTTTGAACTTTTCGATTAATTTATCTGGTCCTTTAATTTCATCTAAGAACTGTACGATTTGTCTTCTCAAATCATCTTCATTACGAGGATTCCAGTTTTCAAAAGCACGTCGATTTAAGAAATCTAACAATACTTTCGTCACATAATCAAAAACACGAACGACAGAATAAGTTTGTAAACCAATATTGTCTCCGTTGAACAACGTTTTTGCAGAAAAAGCCATGATTTTCCCATATTCGTTTACCATCGGAACCAATCCCATTTTTTCTAATTGAGAAATTTCACTTTTCTTCAAATCGAATTTAACGGCATCAACTTCGTTGATATTTCCATGTTTTTTTCCTGCTGCAACTTGAGACATCAATGTTTTATAAATTTTACCTACCAAAGACGTTGAAGGTGGCAAATCTACATTTTCTTCTTCACCTACTTCCTCTGCTCTACCGCGTCCTACAAGCCAATTACACGTCATAATTACATTACTTCTGTGCAACTCTCCTCCTGTTAAATTTGCAGAATCAAATAAATCAACTACATCATCTGGTTTATCTAAATTCGCAAAATCAGTAACCAACATTACTTTGTTTTCGTTACAAACTTTTGCCCATTTTTCTACAACTTTATTCGATCCTAGATAACCTGGTAAAGCTAAAATTGAGTAATTATCGCGTAAATCTAAACGATCATAATTTTGTTTAAATTCTTCCGAAATTGCATCAATAAATAAGGGATTATCCAAATCTTGCAATTGCTCTAAACTTGCATTTACAACACTCACATTATTAACTTTATCTAACTCTGTATTTTTATAAAACTGAGCTATTGTACGGTAAGAAGTTTCTAAATCGCGAACAGTATCTAATGTATTTTTTAAGTTTGATTTTAGATTGTTTTCTGCTGATAGTGCTTTATTTTTAGAAGAATCTGCCATTTGATCGATTGATTTATTATCTTCTAATAATTCAACCCAAAGATTAATTTTTTTCAATAAATCTTTACGCTCTTCTTCTTTATTTTGATCATTTAAGAAAATCTCTTTACGCGCTTTTCTTGTCGGATTCATATTTGCAACTCCGTCAACGACAGTTTCTACAAAATTAAATCCTCCTACTTTATTTAAAACATCAAGCGCATTTCCTTTCTTCTGAGCAAATTGCTGTTCTTGACTTTGTTCATGCTGTTGTCCTTGTATTGGTTGTGGTTTGTTTTCCATGATAGTAAAATTTTAATAGAAAATTATTTCTTCTCTAATTCTTGAGCAATTTCTTTTAAGACATCAATTAAAGCTTCTTTCGTTTGCTCATTTTCAACAATAGTTTTCAAGATTTTATTGTTTTTCAACTGTCTCAAAATCTTATTGTATTGCTCTTGTTCGATACTTAATTGTTTTAAATAATCAGATTTTTGGGTTAATGTTTTAGGTGTAAAATCTCCTAAATTCTGAAATCTAAATTCTTCATCGATAATTGTTCCATCTTCTGTTTGATGTTGTACAGACACAGAAGGCTCGAAATGACGAAATACATCTTCAATCGTTTTTAAACCTTTTACTACTTCTGGTACAAATGGTTCGTCTGATGTTAATTGACTTACAAGTAAAGTTCTGTTTTCTTGTATATTTTGGATAGCTTCGTTAGCATCTACTTTTACTTCGTTACCTCCAACTCCATAATTATATACTGCCATAGTGTTTGATTTTAAGTTAATGTTTTGTTTATGTTTATTTTCTGTATTTTTCTTAAAAATAGAATGATCGATAAAATTTTTAACGATTTGTTTTAAATCAAATATTTTACGAATCATAATGATGATTTTATTTAATCAATTACACTCCATCCTTTTTTAGGATCGATGTTCGATTTTACTTCTTGTTCATTTACAATGATACTTTCTTTGCGTTGTCCGATATAATCTAATTCGCTCAACTTCCCGAAAACAATTTCCAAACTTCTTAGCATATGATTGATTTGCATGAAAGCTTCACCAGAATTATGATGATCATAATTAATTTCAGCAACTGTTGTCAAATTATTCAGAATTGTATGCGGAGCAACTTCACTCCATTCCAAACTATAATTTAACATTTCTTCTAACTCAGCAGGAATCATCATTTGCGTATTATTGTATAAATGAAGCGCGAATTTTGAAAAAATATTCATCATAAATATTGGTGGTTGATTCATCACAATATTCTTAAATTCGAAATAATTTTCACCAATTGTACTAATTACAGTTTGACAAAGTGTTTTTACATTTTGTGCTAAAGCCGTATTTTGATTTTTATGTGCCGATTTTTGAATAATTCGGAAAGCAAATTGACGAATATTACTCAACGAGATTACAAACGAATTATAATGCTCAACCAATTTTGGATGACTTTGAACAGACACACAAGGCGGAATAAAATGTGAATCAATTTGTGCAATATTTGATTTAATCATTACTTTTCCTAAAACCAAATAATCTCCACCAGAATAACTACTATTAAGAATAGTTGTATTTACCAATTCTATCTTATATTTTGGCAAAGTATGAGGATGTCTTGGCGGAATTTCCTCTGGATCAATGTCACCAAAAGGTATTTTCTCAAACAGATTGACAGATGCAATAATGTAATAATCTCCATCTTGCTCTTCCTGTTCTACTCCATCTGTTTTTTTCGTTAACGATCGGATGTTGACGTTATAATCCACCAATTCTATTCGATAACCAGCTTTGGTTACTGCCGAACAACGTTTTATAATTAACTGCGCATCGTTGGTAGCGGTATTCAAGATTTCATAAACAGATTTATCTGCATGTTGATCAGAAATTGGTAATAAACCATAATTAAAATTATTGATTAATATCGAATTAGAATCTCTAAGACTATCAATCACAAAATTCTCTTGATCAATCAAATGCTGTTGAGAAATCTTCATTCCATCTACCCAATTGACAGGATAATGTTTTATTGTCTGTATCATAGGTTTGTATTATTAAGTTTTTTAACTCCTTCTTCTTGATGACGAATTACACGTTTACAAATAATTGTTTCGTTTTCTGTAATTCTGTTTGTTGTAATATCTCGCTCAAAATCAACATATCTTCGCTTGCTAAAGAATGATTTCTTTACATAAAATATCCAATAATAAGATTCTTTATTTTGATCTATTAATTCAATAATCGTATTTGGATTTTTGAAATTATAATCATCCACTACTCTAAAAAACCAATCTCCAAAAGTGATTTCCGTAGGAAGAGTTTTTGCTTTTATCAAAAATCTTTTACTATCATCAATATTTTTTCCTAACTCTACATTTAACACCATCAATCGATCGAAATCTACTCCATCAAAATTGAAAGGTTTTTGATCTGGATCATATCTCCATGTTTTATAAATATCAAAAGGAATACTGATAAATTGAATATAACAATAGTAAAACGCTAAAGGCAAAACAAACGTAAATATACTTGTCGCTGCCATATACGGATTACCTAATCCATCTCCCATGTATTTAAAAATCATTGTAAAAAGATAACCTCCAAATGCAATACACGTTAAAGTCATTACACTTTCAAAAAGGATACTCATCCAAACTTTATCGATATGTTTTCGAAAATATTTGTGCAAAAGATTAACATGAATAATTCCTAATCCCAAGTAAACTATTTGAGAAATTAAGTACCAAAATGGATTGAATAGATTTCCGGAAAAACCAAAAAAACCTGGCAAAGCCAAACATAATCCACTTAATAAGACATATACAATAATATGTTTTATTTGGATTGCAGGTTTTGCTTTTCTAATAAGTCCCATTATAAAAACCAAAATCGCAACGATCAATGGCATTAATAAGTACCTAAAAAAAATTGTTTTCATAGAAGCTGGTTCCATTTCTATATTAGTTGTTGTTAAAAAAATAAACATCACTTTTTTATATAAATGTTGAATAGCCTAATCGGCTTGTATTTTTATTTCCCCCTAAAACGAAGGAGTTCTCGTTATTTTCTGTAATAAAATTTTCAAAAATCTTAACGGTTACAGGCATCAAATAATCATAAATAGATTCTAATAATTCACGAAAAGGATGTCCTGAAACATAACGATAGATTTTATTGTACGGAACTGGACCAATGTTTACTACCCAGTTTCGTTCTCCATCCATATGTTTTCCGTTCGGAATTAATGTTATTCCTAATTTTGCGGTACCTAAAACAGTACTTTTTTCTTCGTCGTCTTGTTCATCGATTTGATTTGGCTGAAAACTAATTGAAACAGGAACATTATTAAATGCGCTCAAAAAATGACTAATCCATTTTGTATTTCCTCTCACCTCATGTAAAAATGGAAGGATATAATAAAAAATCTTTGCTGTTTCACTATCAACCTGTTTTAATAAAGGCCACAACTCCGAAACAATTTTTACAATTTCTCCAGATTTATCAGCAATATCAAACTCAGTTTCTTTTATTAAAGAAAGAACTTCTGTGTTAAAAAATTCTAATTCGAAGGGTTGAAAAAACTTACGTGCATTTTCTTCTACTTCTTTCTGTTTTTTAATCTCAAGAACAACTTTTTCAATATTTCGATTACTAATTCCTAAAGATGCCGGATGAAAAAGCCCTTCTGGCAAATAATCGTATATACTTTCGCGATACGATTCAATTAAAATACTTTCCTCATCAAATCCATAATAAGAAGACGTAATGCTTTTGATATCTTTAAGGTAAGGACGCTCATTAATTCCGACTCGTTTCAAAAATACTGAAGCATTAGATTTGTAATACCTCAAAAGATTTACCGCAACAGCTTCTGCTTTAAAATCAGTTTGTAATTTGTTGTAATTTTTATCCGATATGTTGTATAATATCTGCTCTTCAACTTCCATCATATCATCTTAATTTTCATTAATATTAACACGATATTCAACTCCATCAATTGCTTTTAGCTTAATATTATTCTTCAAAACATCTGCGACATTGTCCCAATATTTTTGTCCATAAAACGCATAATTAATTGGAATAATTTCAACATCTACTGTTCTAATAAAGCCTTCTTTTGGTCGATCACTAATCATTGTTCCACGTTTTACGCTAATCTTTTTAACTTCATCGCGCAACTCCATTTTACAATAATTCTTAACATCTTCTTTCGATATAATTTTATCGCGAGTTGTCAAAGCATATTTATAAGCCAAAATTGTATCCGAACGTTTTTGTTCCTCTAAACCTCCTATTGTTTCGGTTAATAAATAGATTTTCTGTTGATTTTTTTGTGAACTTAATTCAGTTCCAGGACGCAAACTATTCGCCATAGAACAATTTGTCATCCAAAAAGTAGCATATGTATGCCCCGAATTTTCTACAGGTTCTATAATCACATAATTCACATCGTCTTTTAGCTGTCTATTTACTTGATCGGTTTTTATCATCAAACCTTTCACTTTTATAGATATTTCGCCTAAAACATCTTTTACATTATCACGATTGTAAACCGAAAAAGCAGCAACTTCATCACGCAATAATTCCATTACATTTGATAATAAATCAACTGCATTTCGTGCGTTAAAACGCTCCATTCCTCCTCTACGAACTGTATATAAACCACGTTCCAAATCGTTTGTAGGCATAAAAGGAATTTCTGTATATTTTTTCCCTAATTCATCTATTACCTCATCTACATAAAGAAAATATTCGTTATCAGCTGTTTCTAAAGGAATATTGTTTCCCATTATGTCCAAATTATATTCTGTCTTTTTCCATCCTCGATTATAAATTGGAAATGCATTCAAAACAAATGAAAAATTCTCTAAAATATCTTGATCATATTGTGGCGGAAATTCTACCGTCAACCAAACTAAATTTCTATCCTTATACTGTTGAATTAATTGAATTTGATCATATAATTCTTCTGGCCAATTCGAAAAGTTGTCAGCAACTTTAGGATTAAATCCATCAACTTCAATAAATTTATCTGAATAAATATTTTTAATATCTTCCTTCAATTTGAATAAGATTGATTGATCTCGAAACAATCCTTCATATCCTTGAATTTCTTCAATTTTAGGATAATTTTTTCCTGAAGTAATATTTAGTTCATTTTCGTTACACGTAATTTTAATATGCGGCAACAAGCGATACACAAAATCTATATGTTCGAAAGTTGGATTTGAGCAATAAAAATTGAGACTTTCTGGAAAAATTTCAGATGAAAAATTAGAAAAGTCTAATCCTATTTTGATTTTTCTATAATTCTCTATTGAATTCGAAATTCTACTAACTGGTAATTTATTCAATTGCTCATCAATCTCATAAACTGTGTTTCCAGCAACCATCAAAACCGTTTGTGCATTGATAATTTCTACATTATCAATTGGTGTAAATGGAATTTCGATTTGTTGATCGGATTGAACTTTACGGAAAGAATTAAGATGTTTTTTGAAAAAAAACTCCGAATGTTCTAATAACAATTCTTTATCTTCCTCAGCAATACAAAAAGCGATCGCATGTGCAGGATTTGGATGCGTATATTTTGTTGGCGTTAATAGACGCGCCAATTTCTCTAAAATACGTCCATTAACATTTTGTATTTCGTTATTCGCTTTGAAAACTTCTGTACTAAAAGCATCAATTAAAAGTTTAACCAAAGGGTCTAAAGCTTGTATATTTTTTACACCCCATAGTTTTGTTGCATTTTGCAACATCCTCGCTTTTATTGATTCTTTAGAATATATTTGTTGGTTTAGGTTCATTATTTATTCTGTTAATCAATAGACATTGGACTCAAATAAAGTTCTGTTGTAAAATTGAAATTTTCGCCTGTGGATTCTAACCTGGAGTTAATTCCAATTTTAACTTTTTTCTTTACTTCTGTATAACCTTTGGTTTCGTAACTATGTTCTACATAAGTAATATGAGCTTGTACTTTCGGATTTTGTAGCCTCGGCTCATAATCATTAATTTGCCTTATCAAACTTTTTATAAAAATAGTTTCCCAAATCGTTGTACTTATTCCGTTATCGAATTCTACATCCCAAACGTCATTTCCGTACTCTTCATCGTATCTATTTTCACCTTTTTTAGTCGTTATAAGCAGCATGATATTTTGCGCAATGCTTTCGAAAACGTCACAAGTTTCCACTTGTCCGTTGCTTGCCATCAGGTTCAATGGTCTAAAAGGTAGTTTGTAGTTAGAGTTTTCCATTTAGGTAATAGATTGATTCTCTTAAATTAATATATTTTTTTGATTCGACAAAAATTAGTTCATGACTTTTAACGATTGACTTAAAATTTCATCTTGATTTAACGAAAAAATGGTCATTAATTCATTCGGTAATGATAAAATTCCTTCGCCTGTATCACTTAATTCTTTGTTTAAATTTTTATTCCAAATTAATAAATCATTCGGCTTTATTTTTAAGAATTTCGCAATCACATCAAGATTATAAGCAGAATTGATTTGGGTTGTCGAAATACTCGTATCAATTTCTTTTGGAACAAATTTTTGATAAACAACTTCAGGCGTATTTGCTTTTAAACCATTATAATCATTCAAAACATCATCCAAATGTCCGCTTGCATAACTTGCATTCAAATACTTCTGAACATGATTGATTGTTTCTGCTGGTAAATATTGATAAAAATCTGTGTATCGTTTAGAACCTGCTCTATCCATTGCTTTCTGAATATTACCTTCTCCACAATTGTAAGCAGCAACAACCGTCACCCAATTTCCGTATTTATTGTACAAATTCTTTAACGAGCTCATTGCAGCTTTTGTACTTTTATAAATATCATTTCTATCGCGTTCTGTTAATCCGTATTCGCTTGCATGAGCAGTCATAAATTGCCAAATCCCAGAAGCTCCTGCGGAAGAAACTGTTCCTGAATCAAAGCTAGATTCGATAAATGCTAAATTCTTTAGATGACGAGGAAGTCCTCTTTCTACAAGAGAATACTCTATAAAGTCAACAATATCTTTATTGTTTTGTATCACACTTTTATAGCGATTAACACTTTTCTCAGACGTATCTGTTGCACCTAAAGTTTGTGCAGAAAGT
This sequence comes from Empedobacter sp. UBA7620, assembly GCF_002484185.1. Classification (NCBI taxonomy): domain Bacteria; kingdom Pseudomonadati; phylum Bacteroidota; class Flavobacteriia; order Flavobacteriales; family Weeksellaceae; genus Empedobacter; species Empedobacter sp. UBA7620. Next base: position 20,507 of record NZ_DLJI01000022.1, read on the forward strand.
GAACATGGTATGCTAAAAAATGCTAATATTATGGCGTATTTTATCATGGTTGGTAGAGAGTTTGTATTATTTCTTAGACTCGATTGTCTTCCATTTAAGCTCTTGTGTTTTTTTATTAATATCAATCTGAATCGTTTGACCAGCTTTTACTTCTTCACGAACGATCATTTTAGAAATTGGTCGCGCAATTTGCGTTCTAATAACCCCAGATATTTGTCGAGCACCGTATTTACTACTAAAACCTGTTGTAGCAAGATGTTTGATGGCTTCTTTCGAAATTTCTAAACCAATATTCATTCGAGTTAAAGAATTGATTAATGATTTTAATTGAATAGAAAATATTTTCTCCGCCATTTCTTCATTAATCGGAGCGAATGGAATAATTTCTGTAATACGAGCCAAGAATTCTGGTCTAAAACGCCCTGAATCAGTCATAATTTTCATCAAATTAGAAGAAGCTGGAATTTCTTTTCTTTCGAAATATTTCACGATTTCTTCACTTCCAATATTAGAAGTAAAAAGAATCAATGAATTACTAAAATCCCCTTCTTTTCCTAATTTATCATGCACTTTACCTTCGTCCATAATTTGTAAGAAAACATCAAAAACAGAAGTATGTGCTTTTTCAATCTCATCAAATAACACAACCGAATAAGGCTGTTGACGAATCTTGTTCACCAGCATCCCTCCTTCTTCATAACCAACATATCCCGGAGGTGCTCCATATAATAATGCTGCCGAATGTTCTTCTTTAAACTCTGACATATCAAAACGAATCATTGCTTTTTCGTCATTAAATAACAATTCTGCAATAGATTTAGCCAATTCTGTTTTTCCTGTTCCTGTTGGACCTAATAAAAAGAATGAACCAATTGGTTGTCCTGGTTTGTTTAAACCACTTCGGTTTTCGATAATTGCATCTGAAAGAATTTTTAAAGCATGATCTTGCCCAACCACACGATTCGTTAGTAATTCTTCCATATTTAGTAATTTTTCTTTCTCTTGCGATTGAATTTTACCAATAGGAATGTTAGTTTTAGCTGCCATTACAGCTGCCATTTCCATTTTACCAACTTTTTCTCTTTTTACAGCAACATGTTTTATAAGTTCATCAAAAGTAGAATCAATAATTTTTTCGACTTCTTCGATGCTCATTTTATCATCCAAAACATGTTGTTCTACGAGTGACCCCCATAAAATTGGACTTAATTTATTCTTCAATAAATTATATTGCCAAATTAATTCATCCACCTTAAATTCATCATTTGATAAATCTTCTTTTAAGGTTTCATAATTTGACTTCCAATCTGCTAATTCTTTTTCAGATAATTCATCTAACATTTTGATAGAAGCCATTGTTCTATCCAATAAATCGATAGCTGAATCTGGTAACTTTTTACCTTTCGCATAACGTTTTGCTAAACGAATACACTCTGGTAAAGCAGTTTTCTCAACTTCAATATTATGATGTTTTGTATAACCATCTAAAACAACTTCAATCATTTTGACACAAGTTGCATCGTCCGGTTCTTCAACAACTAAAACCTCAAAACGACGATCAAAAGCTCGTTCTGGCTCGATAATTTTGCGGTATTCTTCTTGTGTTGTTGCGCCAATTACAGTAATTTCTCCACGTGCTAATTCTGGTTTTAACAGATTTGCAACATTACCAGCAGTTCCTTTAGGATCAAGAAGTGAATGAATCTCATCAATAAATAAAATAGCTTTATTCATTTGTTTACATTCATTGATTACCTTTTTCAATCGGTCTTCTATTTCTCCTTTATATGTTGTTCCTGCAAGTAAAGAACCTGTATCTAATTCTAATAATGTTGCTTCTTGCAACATTTCTGGTACATTAGCATTATTAATTTCGTTCGCGAAACCTTCTATCAAAGCTGTTTTTCCTACACCTGGTTCTCCAACTATAATAACATTAGGTTTTGTACGACGACAAAGAATCTCGACTAAATTTCTTAACTCTTTATCACGCCCAACAATATTATCTAATTTACCATCTTTCGCTTCTTGCGTTTTATCAATACAATAGCTATTAATTGAAGGAAAACTTGAATTATTTTTAGTAGGATTTCCTAAAAGTTGTTCTTCTACAGAAATTACTTTACCATCATCATTTCTGAAAAGGTTGATTATTTCATGTTCGCGAAGTGGTAAAGATTTCAGCTCTTGTGTTGTGTAAGCTACATTTGCTTTTGTAATACTCGCTAATAAACAAATAGGAGATATTTCGTCTAAACCTAGTTTTACACGAATCTCATCTGCTTCTTCAAGAATTTGATCAATTTGATCATCTGGAAGAGCTTCACTTGGTAAATGTGCTGTTTTTAGATATTCTTCCACACGAACATCTGCCCAATCATAAATATAATTTGGATCTTTATCTATTGATTGTAAAAACTCACGAAGTCCTATATCCTTGTGCATTAATGCCATTAGCAAATGCGATGCACCATAGGTAGAATTGTAATTTTCTCTTGCGATAGATTGCGCAATATGAAAAATCTGTTTAATAGTATCATTACTTATTAAAACACTCATATAGTATATTTAGGTTAGTAGAAAGTATTACAAAATCTGTTTAAGAAAAACTATATTTTATAATGTTAGTCCAAAGCTATAATTTTTTTTAAAGAAAAAAAATATTATTAATCAATTATTTACATTTTGAAATAAGTTTTATATATTAGTACCAAACTTATTCTCTACCTAAACATGAATACCAAATCTTCTGCAATAACCAGATTTTCTATTGCTGAAAATGATTATTATTTTAAGCAATTCTTAGTCAAGATGCTCCAAGAAAATCCGTTTTACGAGATCGTAAACGAGTGCAACAATGGAAGCGAATTGATAAATAGGCTGTATAAAAAACAAGAAGATGTTTTTTTAATCAATCTTTTTATGCCTATTATTAGTGGCTTAGAAGCTATAAAATTAATAAGGAAAACAGACGAAAAAACTCCAATACTAACCTATTCTTCCACTTATCAAGAAGATATTTCTATAACGCTAGACGAAATTCCCAACACATTTTATTGTCAAAAAAATAGTATCATTATCAAAGATATTTTGAGCAATTGTGTACTTTCTGACAATTCTGATTACAATGAATATAAGAAAGAATGGGCAGGACAATCAGAAACAGTTCAGAATTATATGAATCGTCAAGAAGCTGAAATTGAACAAGAACTAACTGTTACGGAAATTCAAATTATAAAACTTTGTTATGAAGGTTTTAGCAACAAAGAAATTGGAGATCGAATTAACCTCAGCACGCGTACCATCGATACTTATATCACACGACTAACCGAACGATTAGGATTAAAAAATAAAATAGATTTGGTTCGATTTTGTGTCGAACATGGTTATTACAACACAAGCATCTAAAAAACTATACAACTCTAAACTATGATTACAACTCCCTACGGACAGCAAAAGCTGAATAAAAAAGATGTTCAAAAAGGAACATTCAATTTTATTCTATCATTTATTGTTTTATGTCTTTTTTCTTTTTTTGCCATATTTCTTTTCTTTAAAAGCTCTGAAGTTCAAAAAGATGACATACAAGGCGATATCGAACGATACCGAACAATCATCAACCGAAATAATATTCTACAAACTAAGCTAGATACAATCTATTTCAAATTAGATAAATTATCGAAAGATGAAGTTGGTAATGAGATTTTCTTACGAAATTCTATTGTTCGTGATATTAAAGAATGTCAAATTGTAATGGGAGAAGACAGTATCAGAGAGTTTAAACAATATGCTGCTTTGATGAATAATCTGAAACAAACTATTGAATTTAAAGGACAGATGATGATGACCGTTCATCAAGAAAAAATTGCTTTACGTGATCTGAATGAATGCACGAAAAAAGTGAATGAATTGAATGCTGCTTTAGCTAGATATAGACAATAACCTAAAAAATCAAAAAACTTATGCAAGTTCAGATTACTTTATCTAAGAAAGAAAAACGTTACTATTTTTCTTACTTATTAGCAATGTTACTTTTTGTATCCGCTCTTTTGACAATTGTCTTTGTCAAAAATTTTGAATCACCTTTTGATAACAGCGATTATATCTCAATACAAACATTAAACGAAAAAAATAAATTTGATGTTCAGCAAAATATGGTTCAACCTATTTTAGATAGTACTTTTTCTAAAATCAATAAATTGAATTTTGAAAATAGAAATTCGATGAAAGGTTATGAAATAGAAAATAGCATCAGTGATGTAGCTAATCTATTTGAAATGGGAGATTTCAAAGATCCACGAAAAGAATCTTATCTAAAAATTGCAAAATTCTATAAAATGTATCTCGATGATAAAAAAATAGAATCGAACAGAAAAGATAACGTAGGTATTTATAAAAAACAATTTGAAGATTGTACACTCTCGTACCAAACTAAACAACAACAACTTATTACATTAACAAGCAAAAAATAATCTTACTAAATCTAACGAAATGAATTATATTCAGAAAAACAAAACCAATATAATGATTGGAATCACAGCGCTTTCCGTTATTGGAATTTTGCTTTATTTATGGTTTCAAAGTCGAAATGATATTAATGCGCAAAACATTAATGCACAAGCTTTTCCTAATACTATTAATGTTGGTGATTCTTTAACTTATAAAGATGATACAAAAAATGCAAAAACTTACAAATGGGATTTTGGAGATGGAAAAACTTCAGATAAAAAATCGGGTGTTCACTTTTTTGACAAACCTGGATATTATCAAGTTACAGTTTTGATTAATAATAAGTATCCGAAAACTTTTCCGATTCTTGTTTCTCCTAAAGTTGTTTCTAACCCTGTTATTGAAGTTACAACTATACAAGCTCCACCAACAGCTCAACAATTTACAAATGTATTATTCTCTACCAATAATTTAACAGCAAAAGAATTTCGATGGAAATTTGGAGAATCAGGAGGAATAGATGCATTTGATAGAAATCCTACCTACTCTTATAGTAAACCAGGAGATTATATGGTTACATTATACACAGACGAACAATTAGAACCTGTTGCTACACACCGTATTAGAATCACAAAATCTTTTGAACCTTTAAAAGATGAAGTTGTAATTCCTAAAATAGAAGTAGACCCTACAATTGCAATTAATAATGATTTCAAAATAAAACTTCAAGCAATCGCAAATGGATTGGATTTTAATTCTAATTATAACTATTTACTAAGAAAATATTTATGTAACAATGATAATACTCAAGTAGTTGTAAACGACAAAAATAACAGTTTTTACTACTATACTACAGGATTACAATTTGATAAAAATAATGCAATTAACGAAGTAAAAGTAACACTTGATAACGAAGGAAGTTGCGTTATAAAAGTCGAAGTAAAACAAAGCAAATAACTAACTTATGAAAAAACATATCTTACCTATTACACTTGCCTTAACAGCTTCTTGTTTAATATCAAGCTGTAGTGTAAAACTGCCAGCTCAACGAACGCCTAATCAATCTATTTATGGTTTTATTGAAGAAACTAAAGTAATTGATGGCTATCCGAAGAAAAATAGTCCTTGGGTTGTTATTTCTGATCGTGAAAATAACACTGTTTATGTCGATAAAAGTGATCAAAAATCTCCAAAAGAAATCAAATTTTTAGAACCTTTATTGGTTCTGAATTATAAAAAATCATCTGGTTTAGTAAAAGTTGCAGAATATGTTTCGGATGCTTTATTAAGAAAAACATCTAAAAAAGCAATCAAATCTTATGGTTGGATACCAGAAGATCAGTTGTTATTATGGACAAATGCATTGAAAAATCAAGAAAATGGTTTTACCATCAAAGCTGCGCTTGTACCAAATAATATAGATGTCATGAAAACAGGTGATAAATATCTTCAGAATGATTCTGTTTTAGTTTACACTTCTCCTCAACTAACTCAAGCTAGAAAGAAAAAATTACCAGTTGGTCAGTTAGTTTACATTTACAAACAATCTGAAAACAATAAACGCTATTTGATTGGAAAATCGCCTGAAATCAAAATAGATAGCTACGAAGACAATGTATATGGTTGGGTAAGCTCGAATATGATTTCGTATTGGGGAGAAAAGTATGCAGTTAGAATTCCAAACAAAGAAAATTATGATTCAATTATTAATAAAATTGGATTAACAAAACCTTTACAATCTCCAGAATCCAATGATAAAAAGTATCTGAAAAATAATTATTCTTCAAATGCTTTAGATAATATTATTCCAGTTTCGTTAAAAGATGCGGATAAAGTAGAAAAAAATAAACTGAAATATTCGGCTAATATTTTAGATTACAACAAAAATTTTGTTTTCAATGTTGCTGGTAAACCAATTTATTTTGATCAATATAAAGAAATAATTACCAATAATAAAAACTTAAATATTGTTTTTGCACTTGATATAAGTGCCGAAAATTCTAAAAGTATTGCCATTGCAAAATCTATTTTCCAAGATTTTCAAGTCAAAATAGACAAATTAAGCTATTATAAAAACATCAAATACGGAGTTGTTTTATACAAAAATAACAACTGTGGTGATAATATGGCTGTTTCAGAACTTTCAGATAGTTTCGAGGTTATTTCAAAATACATTGATGATCGTTCTAAAGAAATGAAATGTAACGGTCCTAGTGGTCAACCCTATCAATTAGCTTTAGCATCAGCAGGTAATTTATTAAGAAATGTTCCTGACGAATCTAATATTGTTGTAGCTATTGGCTCTACAGCAGCTTCTGGAACAGGTATTGGAGATGCTATTAGAACATTATCTCAATCTCGTGCTAGAATTGTTGCTTTCCAAAGTTTTTCAGGTGCTGGAAATGAATTTAACAATTTTGTTTTAGCTTCAGAAGGTATAATTACTCAATCTGCAAAGAATGTTGCAAAACTAAAGATGGAAAAAATTGTTGATCAAAATGAAGTAACCAATAAAAACAATTATAATTTAGTTGGAAATGAAGATGGTTTATACTCATTAGATTATCCAAAAACAAGTATGACTCAAGGTTTTGTAATTTATCCACGAAAAGGAGAATTGGCTTCTAATAGTTTATTAGCAAAAGCTCTTGATAGTATTACGACACAAATTACAAAAGAGAACAAAGAAATTGATGCTTCTTTGACAAAATATTTCAAATCAAATGTTGGAGTTGCAAAAACAGAAATAAAACCAAGATATAGAAGTTTATTTCCTGGCGCTCCATCCCCAATGCCAGCAGAATTTTCTTCTCAATTTGTCACAATTGATCATCCTTTTTTAATTAAAGGAGAAATTCAAAATGATTTAAAATATAGTCCACTTATTGATCGCGGAATTTTAATTTCATCGGAAGAATATGAAAATCTTCGTCAATTGTATCTTTCAATTTATCACGAAACAATTATCAAGAACAGAGATTTTAATCAAAGTACAGCGATCAAACGTTATATGAAGATTGTAAAAGATAATTATACTACTTTGAAAGAATTTCAAGCAAAAGATTTAGGCAAAAAAACGATGGCTTATGCAATTGCAACAAGTACTGGATATGATACTTACAACGAAGATATAATGACAAAATATACCTTAAACGATTGGAGAAAAAAGAAAATAATCGACCCTACAATTGTAAAAGAATATTTTGCGAATTACAAAGTTTTAGCAGATCGTTTATTAGAAAATAAAAACAATAAGAAAATCGTTATCAAGCAAAATGGTGAAACTTATTATTGGATTAATCAATACTATTTACCAAACTTGTATAACATTCATGTTGAATAATATTTAAACAAAAAAACTGTCTTAATCGACAGTTTTTTTATTTATTTTATTCTTTATTTCACAGGTGTTTCTCTCGCTGCTTCGTATATAATCGAATCTCTTTGCTCTTGAGTCAAATCATATTTGTAATCAAATATTGCAGATTCCCAATCGCCATATCCAACATTTGGCAATACAATAAATCGTTTTCCAAATTCAGATTTTAAAGTTTCTACAGCTGCCGCTCTTTCTTTTTCAGATTTATGATTATCAAATAAAGAAGAAAAATCTGTCAAACTATCTCCCAACAATAAAACAATGTCATAATCTTTCGAAATATTTTGACGACGCGCTTCTTTACTACTTTCTTTGCTTCTCAAAATTAAATTCTGAGCACTTTGAATTGGATAATTGTATTTCTCTAAATTTGCTAAAGTTCCAGGACGTTCCACTTCATATCGATTTGTAACGTAAAAAATCTGAACTCCCTTACTCGCCGCATACTGAAAAAACTCTTGAGAACCAGCCAAAGGCGTTGCAATTCCTTTAGAGGTCCAATTTGCCCAAGTTTCTTGCGACCACGTTTTTCCTTGACGCGCCATTTCTACTGCATAGTACGAATTATCCAAAAAAGTTTCGTCAATATCCGTTACAATCGCCAAAGGTTTTGCGCCTTTTTTCGCGATTGCTTCATCCAATCTCATTTTAGCAACATTATAAGCTTGCTGGCTTAAGGCTTGATATTCAGCGGCACGTTGTTGAAAAAATGCAGCATAAATTTTACCATCAACTTGCAAACTTTTTTGCTGAACTGGTTGTTGTTCAGTAACTATTTTTGGTGTTTGACAAGCTGTTAATCCAAAAAGCATCAAGCTTCCAAGCATCAATTGTATATGTTTCATATCTCTAAATTCTGAAATGCAAAATTAAGCCTTACAATTCAAATCAAAAAATCAGATTACTGAATGTATTTGATCGATTCGAAAGTTATTTGATGAAAATAGTTTTTGAACTGATAATGTTCCCCATTAATCTCTATATCAATTTCCAAATAATCATTTTGATTAAAATGAATTAAATCTGTTTCGAAAAAATAAATATTTCGGATAACGTGAGATTCGCGTAAAACGGTGTTTTTTAGCAAGATATCATTTGTTCCCATTGCCAATTCTCCATAAAATGTAACATCCGCTTTAATCTTTTTTTGAGAAGAATTTGAATAAAAATCAGCTTCAACGATATTTATACGAACTGTTTTTTCGGTATTATTTTGAATAGAAATTAAAAATTCTAATGTATTTTTTTTCTTTGTTACCGAATCTATTTTTACTTGATAATCTATAATTTGTTGATTGGAATCATCAATCAAATCATCATTTTTTTCAATTTTTAAAAACGATATTTTTGGTTCTTCTTCTTTTGGAAGTGGCTTTTCTATTTGAGCTGTTTTTAGTTTTTTGTAAATAACAAACAACACTAACAATACAAGTAAAATGAATAAATATTTCATTCTACAAATTTAAAAATTAAATTGTTTTTCTGATTTTGAAAAAAAGGATTTGTTTCGCTTTTAGACAATTTTTTTTCTGAAACGAAAAGCACAAAAAGCTAAAACAAGTACACTTCCTGCTACAGCAAAACTAATAGGATTTGAAGATTTAGGGCTATTTTTACTAAAATTTGTTTGTATTAATTGACTATTTAAACCAGAAGATTGAGCAAATGAAATAGTTGTACTTGCTATCAATAGTAATAAAAATTTGAAGAGAGTTTTCATAACAATGAATTAAATAAAAAGATTGGTTTTGGTATTAAAGATTAATAAAACAAATACAATGCCTAATTTTCTTAAAATCAAATAATTTACAATTTAGTAATGACCATTCAATAATACTTTTTTTGGAAGAGGATAAATCACAAACAACTATTTATCAAATATATAATACCAAAAAAACTCAATCCATTTACTGAATTGAGTTTTTTATTTATAATATAAAAACTTTAATCTAGTTCTATTTTAACGAAATGATTGTCCAATAAATGATCAATTAAATCTTGTGATTTATAATCAATTGGGTCTTTTATTTGCTCTTTTGCTTTTGAATGTTCTTCAATTCGATGCAAAGCTTTATAAAAGCGTCGAACTTCGTTCAGATTCTTCAAAATTAATTTTGGAGCTTCAGCTTTTTCTCCATTTTCCTCTTTGCAAATCATCGTAAAATAAGACGAATTACAATGTTTAATTTCACCAGTTTGGATGTTTTGACTTTCTACTCGAATTCCTACCACTATTGACGTTCTTCCAACATAGTTAACCGAAGCTTTTAGTGTTAATAATTCCCCTACTTCTACTGGCGTTAAGAAATCTACTCTATCCACAGATGCCGTGACACAGTACTTTCCAGAGTATTTGGAAGCACATGCGAATGCAATTTGATCGAGTAGAGAAAGAATGAATCCACCATGTATTTTTCCACTAAAATTGGAATGCGATGGAAGCATTAATTGCGAAAAAGTTACTAATGAACTTTTTACCGTTTTGTAAATCATTTTATCTATTGTTGTGTGTGTGTTCAATTTGTAGTAATTAAGTTTAGACTGTAAAATTCATCTGCAATTTCGCGATTATTAGACAAACGAGGAACTTTATTTTGTCCGCCCAATTTCCCTATCGATTTCATATAATGCTGAAAACCTTCTGTTTTAACCTCAGAAACGACAAGCGGACGCAAAATATTTCCCGTTATCAAATCATCATAATACGTATTTTGACGACGCATTTGCGCATCTAATTCTTCATTAAAAATGGTTAGATTCTCAGGTTTTTGATCAAACTCGATTAACCATTCGTGATAAGGCAAACCTTCTGTTGGATTGACTTGAGGCGCAACTGTAAATTCATTTACACTCGCTGGATATTTTTCTAAAGTTTTTTGTAACGCCTGCTCCACTTCGTGACCAATTACATGTTCACCAAAAGCAGATGTATAATGTTTGATTCGACCAGAAACAACAATTCTATAAGGTTTTATCGAGGTAAAACGAACTGTGTCACCAATATTATATCCCCACAAACCTGCATTTGTATTGAGAATTAGAACATAATCTTTTCCAATTTCAACATCTTTCAAGGAAATTCGGATTGGATTTTCATCAAAAAATTCATCAACTGGAACAAATTCATAAAAAATTCCATTATTCAATAAAAGTAATAAATCATCATTTTTTTGAGAATCTTGATACGCAATAAACCCTTCTGAAGCTGGATATGTCTGAATACAATCTATTTTTCGACCAATTAGTTGATTCACTTTATCGCGATAAGGTTCATAATTTACACCTCCTGTTACCATTAGTTGTAAATTCTTAAAAATCGACTGAACGTTTTCTTTTTCAGAAACTTTAATCAATCGTTCAAAATACATAATCAACCAAGGCGGAATCCCAGAAATCAGCGTCATATCAGCTTTCACCGTTTCATCCACTACCCTATCCACTTTTGTTTCCCAATCTTCAATCACATTTGTTTCATAAGATGGTAAACGATTTTTTTGCAAATAATTTGGAACAAAATGTGCGCTAATTCCAGAAAGTCGACCTACTTTCAATCCATTTTTCTCTTCAAGAATTGGACTTCCTTGTAAGAAAATCATTTTTCCGTCAACAAAATTAGAATTCTTTGTTTCATTAATATAAAACAATAAAGCATTTCGAGCAGAATTTATATGCGAAGGAACGGATTCTTTTGTAAGCGGAATATATTTTGCACCAGAAGTAGTTCCAGAAGTTTTAGCTAAATAAAGAGGTTTTCCAGGCCATAGAATATTAAGTTTCCCTTCAATTACCTCATCAAAATAATGTTTCAACCCTTCGTAATCGTTGATTGGAACTTGCGATTTGAAATCTTCATAATTTTTGATTGATTCAAAATGATGATCAACTCCAAACTTTGTATTTTTTGCAGCAATAATCAATTCATTTAGAATTTTGTCTTGTGTTTCCAGCGGATGATTTATCCACTTTTGTTCTTTGTTGACAATGTATTTTGCAAAAATTTTCGCTAAAAAAGCTTTCATGCTGTTCCTTTAAAACATTATTATTGGTCGAATTTAAACGAATATTCTAAATAATTTAACAACAATTGCAATGATTTTTCTTAGTCAAATCACTAATTACATTAAAGCTAAAACGTTAGCTATCATTTTATAATCATCCCGTAAAAAGTCGCTTCTCTATTATTTCTATTCCACATAAAATTATCTTATTTTTTCGAGGGATACAAGATTTTTTCTAATCGAACGTTTTATTGTAGATTTGTTTTTATTCGCTATCATGAAAAAGATTGTAATGAGTATCTTCGCCGCAAGTTTTTTAATCGGCTGTTCTACGCAAAAAAATAGTTTCAAAAACCGACAATATCACAAGATGACATCGTGGTTTAATGGAGTATTCAATGCTGAGGATGAGTTAGAAAAAAAGAACACAGAACTGCAAACGAATTATGTAGAAAATTACTCGAAGATTTTACCTGTTGGAATAGAATATTTTTCTGTTTCAGATTCTACCAATGTAGGTGGATTTAATAAATCCAATTTTGGTATTGGAGGTGGAAATCGAAATAATCAAGATAAAGTAGAAAAACCTGTAGGATTTGCTGCTGTAGAGGCAAAAGCTTCTAAAGCTATCGAAAAACATTCAATGTTAATCAAAGGAAAAGAAAATAATCCTTTGATGGGACGCGCTTATTTATTGATTGGAAAATCATTATTTTATCAAAAAAAATACTTTGAAGCACTTGATGCTTTAAACTATGTTGTCAAAAATTTCAAAGATTCTAAATATGCTCAAGAAGCGCATGTTTACAAAACTGTTGCCGAAATAAAAGGTGGAAATTACTTTGATGGAATCGAAACTTTACAAAAACTTTACGAAAACGATCCATATAAAAGTAAAGAATTAAAAACAATGATTGCGCGAACGTATGCTCAATTTTTGATTGATCAAAAAAAGTACGAAGAAGCGCTTGATCCATTACAAAAAGCCGAATATTTTTCTACAAATAAAGATGAACGCGTTCGTATATTTTATACGTTAGGACAAGTTTTTTCTAAATTAGGAAAACAACAAGAGGCTGGTGAAGCTTTCACGCAAGTTTATAAAATGAAGCCTGGATTTGATATGGAAATCAAATCGCAATTGGCAATTGCTGCTAATTTTGATCCAAAAATTAATAATTACGGAAATTATAAGCAAAACTTGTTAGACATCGCGAATAAAGGAATTTATACATCGAAGAAAAACGAGTTATACTACGGAATTTCTGAAATGGCTTTTCGAGCTGACAAAATGGATGATGCTGTAGAATATGCAAAATTGAGTTTGAAAGAACCAATGTCTGATCCTTATATTCGTGGGCGCGCTTTCGAAAATTATGGAGATATAAAGTTCAAGCAAAACGATTATGTGTACGCTTCGGCTTATTATGATTCGGCACAAACGAGTTATAATTTGCCAGAAGATCAAACGCGTATTCAGAAACGAAATGATGTTTTGAAAAAATTGATGGAGAAACATTATTTAGTTCAGAAAAATGATTCGATTCTAAAACTTGCTGCTCTTCCAAAAGAAGATCAATCAAAATTCTTTACTGATTATATCGAAAAATTAAAGAAGAAAGAAGAAAAGCAAGCTATAGAAGAGCAAAAAGAAATGGAAACTTTTCAGTTAGAGAATAAAACGGCAAGTTTCACGACGAGTTTTAATAATGCTGATAAAGGAAAATTTTATTTCTATAATCAAAATTTAAAATCAACTGGACAGCAAGAATTCCAACGTATTTGGGGAGGAATTTCCTTAAAAGATAATTGGAGAAATTCGAATGCAATAAGTACTGCAATTGAGGATAAACAAAATGAATTGACAGGGCAAATAGCTGCTGGTGATCCAAGACGTTTTGAACTTGATTATTATTTAGATCAAATTCCGACTTCTCAAAAAGCTCTGAATGACTTGAAAGTTGTGAGAGATACAACGCAATTGTCTTTAGGGACTGGATATTTTGATATTTTCAATAACGCTGAGCTAGCTGGAAAAGAGTTGAAAGCCTTGGTTGCTTCGCCTCCAAAATCGGAAGATGTGTTATTAAAAGCGACTTATCAATTGTATCGTATTTATAAAAATCGCGATCAAAAATTAGAAGATGAATACAAAAATGTCATTCTAACAAAATATCCAAATACAATTTATGCAGGTTATATTCTTAATCCAGAAGTTGAATACATTACAGCTGAAACAAAAGAGGCTTTAGAAGCCTATAAAGTTGCTTATGCATTGTATCAAGATAAAAAATATGATGACGTAAAGAAAAAAGTACAAGAAGCAATTGTGAAATTTCCGACAGAAATTATCGTTGCTAAATTTGCTTTATTAAATGCTTATGCGATCAAACAAACTGGAAAAGATAGCGATTTCGAACAAGCTTTAGAAATTGTAATTACTGCTTATGACGGAACCGAAGAAGCTAAGCAAGCAAAACGTTTGTTGGATAAATTGCGTAATCCTAAGAAAAATGTAGAGGAACCTGAAGCTACATCACCTAAAGCTCCAAAACAATTGGAAAGAAATGAAAATTTTAATAATAAAGAAAATACAGAACGTAGAACAGTAAAATAATATAAAAAAAGAGATAATCTAGATTAACTCTTTTTTTATATGAATACTTGATTTTTTATAATAATCGTTTAACTCTTCTTAAAAAACGGGATTCTTAGTAGATTGAGAATTCCAGATTTGTTCTCGGTATTCTTTTGGTGTAATACCTGCTACTTTTTTGAACAATTGTGTAAAATGCGAAGCAGTCTGAAAATTAAGCTCAAAAGCAATTTCAGAAATTCTTTTACTTGAATGTAATAATGCTTTGCTGTAATTAATATCCGTTTCGTTAATCCATTGTTTTGGCTTTTTTTGCGTAATATCTTTCACACATTTGTTGAGATAATTTTCTGTTACAAATAATTTATCTGCATAAAAAGTTACTTTCTTTTCTTCGATATGATGTTTAAAAAGCAAATCTTTAAACTGCAGAGAAAGCTCCATTGGACGCGTAGTTGTACTCGGAATCTTTTTATAATCGATATTGAGCAACTTTAATAAAACAACATGTAACATCGCGATAATAATCTCGTTAATTTCAAGGCTATTCAAGAAAATTTCTTGTTCCATTAAAACCAATAATTGATGAATGGTTTGAAAAGTAACCGCATCGAGTGATAAATAAGGCGACATCAAGAAAATACTCGATTTATATTTTGGCAATTCTAATTCAGATAAAATATGATTTTCGTACGCCAAAAAGAAACCTTCTATATCATCAGACATTTCTACTGTTGCAGTAATTGTTCCTTGTTTTATAAAAATTATTTCATTTTCGTTTACTTCATATTCTTTGTTCTCTAAATATTGTTTCATGCTTCCTTTGGTCACAAACATGATAAAATTGAATGTTGTTCTATATGGAATTACGGGCATTAAAATATCTTTTAGATAATACTCTAATCGATATAATTGTATATCCTCATTATTTCCTAAAACTTGGTTACTTAGATGAGCTAGAAATAGTTCTTTGTATTGTGAGTTTGATATCATTTCCATGGCAATGCTTTTTAAAATGAAACTGTTTTTATTGTTCGAATTTTATGCCAAATTACATTATATTCCAAAAAATCGATCAGTATATTTTTTTATAAATAATGTGCACCAAGTTCCTACAACAAAAGGAAATGTAAGAACTCCTCCAAATGATGCGAAAATATTGGTCTTAACAAATAGAACATCAATCAAAACGGTTATAAAAACACCTAATAAAACCCAAAAACCATCTATTCGTTTGGTTCCAGCAAATACAATTGCCGTTAAAACAGCATTAAACCCAAATAATCCCATGTGAATTTGTTCTACTGGTTCTCCAAATAAATTTGAAATTTCTGCACTAAAAATTGAAGCTGCTAAACCGTACAAAGCCGCAGCGGGTGAACCAATAAAAACGGCAATAAAAAAGATGATACCAGACATTGGACCACCTTGAAAGATTACTTCTCCGAAACCATTTGTTGATGTAAACAAATCATCTGCTTCTAATACAGATTGAACATCGCTTACATTTGCAGGACCTATTGTTGTGAAATGATGAATTCCAAAAACTAAAATCCAAGTTAATAGAATGAATGGTAAAGTAAAGACTGGAATATTTCGTTTGATAAAAAAATGTTGAATAATCGCTGCTAATGCTGAAGCAACCACCAACAAAATCCAGATAAGAAAAGTAGAGTCGAACATAATTGTTAATGCAACACCAACTAACGCTGCACTAAATCCATATAAACCTGCGTTGATTTCTTCTTTGTCGTATTTCAATAAGATTGCTGTAATTGTCCCAACTGCTGTCGAAACAATTGCGCCAATTCCTCCTTCTATACTTCCTAAGAAAATACCAATCAAAAACAATAAACCTGTACTACTGTTTTCTTGCAACATGATTTGTCCTAAACCTTTTAGAACTTGATCTATAAATGGAACTTTCGTTAAAATTTTGTCCATGATTTTTTATTTGTTTCTATAATTCCCAAAGTAAATCTTGGGCAGCCAAGAAATAATTATACATTGCTTCTCCTCCTTGACTTAAAGCTCTTATGACGAAACCATTTCCGTCCAAAACAGAAATCCCAATTTCTACATTTGTATGTTTTTTTGCAGTTTCTAATAATGTTTCTACCAACGCAACTTTATCCGTATCTGGTTTTGTACTAAAGAAAATAAAACTTCCTTGATGCGTATAATTTTCTAAAATACCAATACTACTAATCGGAATTAAATCGGGCTGAATTAAGACATTATCTTTGACTACTAATTTGTTTTGATGATAGATTTCTGTCAAATTCTGAAAACGTTTTAACTTAAAAACTTCTCCCGAATGTTTGCGTCCACAAGTAATAATCTCACTAATAATAATTTGACTATTCTCTCCAATTGTAATAGCAGCGCTACTTTTGAAATTAGAGTTTTCATGCGGAACAACTGGATGCGGCACATATGCAAATGACGCATTGTTGTGTATATTAATCGTTAACTTTTGAGTTGCCTCGTCATCCATATTAAACAATCGTTGGTACGATTGTGATTGCAACTGAAGTGCTGCATTGTCTTCTACATCAATATTCAGAATATATTCGTCGCCATTCAAAATTCCAGGCGAAGAAGTCATCGTCATTTGATATAATTTATTATCTAATTTTCGTTGTCCAACAGATACAACACGGAAGGGTTTACCGACGTACAAATTTTTGACGAACGATTTACCTTCCTTGTATCCTGCAACAATATCTAATCTACATTCCATCTTATCTCAAAAGATTTGGTTCTTCGATTTCTTCTAAAAGTGCATATTTTTTAATCCAACCAATAACACCATCCAAACCTTCTTCTGTTTTTAGGTTTGTGAAAACAAAAGGTGCTCCATTTCTCATGCGTTTTGTATCGCTTTCCATCACTTCTAAACTTGCTCCTACGTGTGGCGCTAAATCTATTTTGTTGATGATTAATAAGTCTGAACGTTGGATACCAGGTCCTCCTTTTCTTGGAATTTTTTCTCCTTCTGCCACATCAATAATAAAAATCGTCACATCAGCTAAATCTGGGCTATACGTTGCTGCTAAATTATCTCCTCCACTTTCGATTAAAATCAATTCGATATCAGGAAAACGATCTGCTAATTCATCAACTGCTTCCAAATTCATACTTGCATCTTCACGAATCGCTGTATGAGGGCAACCTCCAGTCTCTACACCAATAATTCTATCTTCTGGTAAAAGACTATTTTTTGCCATAAATTTGGCATCTTCTGAACAAAAAATATCGTTTGTGATCACTCCTAAATTATAATCACTAAACATTTTTCGACTTAATTTTTCTAATAAAGCTGTTTTTCCAGAACCTACAGGTCCACAAACTCCAACTTTGATATATTTTCTATTTTCCATTTTGAATATTGTTTATAAAATTTATGACATGTATAAGCGAGAATATAAGCGTTCGTGTTGCATACATCTGATATCAAACGATGTGTTGCATAAGCCTACATATTCTCTATCTAATTCTATTGTTTCTTTGGCTGTTTGAGAAATTGTTTCGTACAAATCGAACATTAAATCTTGTCCATCCAATTGTCCCAAAGGCACTAATTTTACTGCGTTTGTTACAATTCCAGAAGCCGAAGTGTAGTAAAAAGCAAACAATGCTTCGTAAAGTGGAATTTGCAATAAACTGGTATAAATTCCGAAAACAATCGCATAATTAGAATAAGCGATGTTTTGTTTGATGTTGCGCTCGTATTCTTCAACAAATTCTGATTCTACGCGACGCTTGAAAATTTTGATTAAACGCAAACCTAATTTTTGACTTGCTTGTCTGATTTCTTTTGGCGCTTTTAGAGCAGAACATTCTTCATCTAATTTCAAAATTTCTTTCAAATCTGAATGTTGAGTTGCTTCGTAAGCTAATTTTACAAAAGCACCATCATTATATTTCAGATTATATTTCATCATATTTTCTACAAACTCTTGCGCCGTTTGTTTGTTATTGACTATTCCATTCTGAATATAAGTTTCTAATCCATTCGAATGTGTATAAGCACCAATCGGTAAAGTAGGATCAGAAATATGTAATAAACTTGCTAAAAATTCTTGTTTCATTCTTTATCTTTTTACGATAATTTTATTTTCAGATTTTTTGTAGACATTGAACCTCCTACTTTGGTTTCGCGATGATGATCTACATTGGCATTCAATAGATGTAGGAGTTTTAAATCTTGAACTTTTGGATTGTAGCCAGATGATTCTAACCAGCGAAAAATGGTCAATTCGAAAGGCATAAGCAACAAATCATTTTCATTGTAAAGTGGTAAATGTTTGTTTCCTATTTCGTGGCAAAGTGCGCTCATTTCGAGAATAGATTGAGGAGAAAGTACAATAGTTTTGGTTTCTAAAACATTCACAACAATTGCCGTTTCGTCATCCATAAAAAGAATATCACCATCGTGCAAACGTTGTTTATCTTTCAAAAATTTGATCGCGACATCTTTTCCACCTCTTGTTCTTTTGCGTTGAATTCTTTTGGTTGTTTCGTACCAATCTAAATCCAAATAATCAATTGACTGTGAAATTGATTGTTCTGCAACAGTTCCTATTCTCTCATTAATAATCATCTTGCTTAATTTTTTCTTCTAAAATCGATATTTTTAGATACGCCCATTCCAAATGCAGAGCCATTAACTCCAGCAACAGATGTTTTTGTCCAACCTTCTTTTGATTTTGTTTCTAACAGCGAAAAATCTGCAAATCTAAATTTCAATCCCCAGCCGCCGCCTAAAACAATTCCAATCATAGGATAACCTCTCAATCGAAAACCATTAAAATTTTCCATAGATGATGTTGTTTCAGACAATTGTTGTCCCCAAACATAATGCACATCAAAATGCGCAATTAGCGTAAAATATTTACCAAGCGCCAAAGACGGACTATACCAAATCCCTGTTTCATTTTGTTTGCTTACAACGTGATGATTGGCATTATCTTCGGTATATGCGTAGTTAACCCCAATCGCATCATTATTATTGAAGAAATATCCTATTCCAATCGGAGCACTTGAGACGTTGCTGCTACTACCAGATGGCGACGTAACTTTAGAATAATCCAATGAACCATATAGTGAAAATTGCCCTTTTGGACCTTCATCATTGTCTTTCAATCTCATTCCTCCTAAGATTTGCCCGTTCATTTTCCCTGAAATCAATGACATTCCAATTACTGCAATTGAAAAAACTATTTGATTAAAATTTATCATTTATACTTAAAAACCTAATTTTATTATTTCATTAAAAAATTTGAAAAGGCTCAGCACATTGTCTGAGCCTATTTTTAATGATTAGAATAAATAATACAATTGAGCTAAAGGAACTACTTCCGATGGTTCGCATGTAATATATTCTCCGTCAACATATACTTTATAATTTTCTGCATTCACTTCGATATTTGGTGTTTTATCGTTGTGAATCAAATCTTTTTTACCAATATTTCTACAGTTTTTAACAGGTAAGAAAACTCTGTTCAAATTATAGCTGTCAATTGTTCCGTTATCGATAGAAGCCTGAGAAACAAATGTGATATTCGTTTTCTGAACTGCTTTACCGAAAGAACCAAACATATTTCTGTAAATAACTGGTTGTGGAGTTGGAATAGATCCGTTTGGATCACCCATTTTACTACCTGCGATAAATCCTCCTTTCAAGATCATTTCTGGTTTAACACCAAACATTGCTGGTTTCCAGATGACTAAATCGGCAATTTTACCAACCTCAACAGAACCAATATAATCTGAAATTCCGTGTGCTATTGCAGGATTGATTGTATATTTTGCGATGTAACGTTTTGCACGGAAGTTATCATTGTCATGACCTTTATCTTCTGCGATTTCTCCACGTTGATCTTTCATTTTACTTGCCGTTTGCCAAGTTCTTGAAATTACCTCTCCAGGACGTCCCATTGCTTGAGAATCTGAACTCATGATACTGAAAACACCCATATCATGTAAAATATCTTCGGCAGCAATTGTTTCTGGACGAATACGAGAATCTGCGAATGCTACATCTTCAGGGATATTTTTACTCAAATGGTGACAAACCATTAACATATCCAAGTGCTCATCAATTGTGTTAACTGAATAAGGACGAGTTGGATTTGTAGACGCTGGTAATACATTTGGATACATCGCAGACTTGATAATATCTGGCGCGTGACCTCCACCAGCTCCTTCTGTATGGAATGTGTGAATAACACGACCATTGATCGCTTCCATTGTATCTTCTAAGAAACCACCTTCGTTTAATGTATCAGTGTGGATCGCAACTTGTACATCATATTTATCTGCAACTTTCAATGCTGCATCAATTGTAGATGGTGTTGCACCCCAGTCTTCGTGAATTTTTACCCCTAAAGCTCCAGCTTCTATTTGCTCTTCAATTGGCTCAACAGTTGCACAGTTTCCTTTTCCGAAGAATCCAAAATTCATTGGGAAAGACTCAGTTGCTTCCATCATTTTTTGAATATTGAATTTCCCTGGCGTAACCGTTGTTGCATTAGAACCGTCATTAGGTCCTGTACCTCCACCANNCACTGAATAAAGAAGTATTGATTTGTTGCGGAGAAATGTAGTGAATGTGAGTATCGATACCACCAGCAGTCACAATCATTCCAGCTCCATTGTGTACTTCAGTCGAAGCTCCGATAATCATTCCTTCAGTAATTCCGTCCATTGTATCTGGGTTACCAGCTTTACCAATACCAACGATTTTACCATCTTTGATTCCAATATCTGCTTTTACAATTCCCCAGTGATCAATAATAATTGCACGCGTAATACAAAGGTCTAAAACACCTTCTGCACGCAATTTTGTAGAGTTTTGCCCCATACCATCACGTACAGTTTTTCCTCCTCCAAAAATTGATTCATCACCATAATGTCCAAAATCATCTTCAATTTCGATGATAAGATTTGTATCTCCTAAACGTACTTTATCTCCCGTTGTAGGTCCTAAAATATTGGCGTATTGTTTTCTGTCTACTTCTAAACTCATTTTAAAGACTTTTAAAATTGTGAGATTTCATATTCTCTAATGCTTGTTGTTTTTGCTCGTCTGATTCTATAGAACCTTGAACCAAATTGCTGAATCCGTACATTTTTTTGTCACCAGCGATTTCTACTAATTCAACTTCTTTTTCTTCTCCTGGCTCAAAACGAATAGCTGTACTTGAAATAATATTTAATCGTTTTCCGAAAGCAGCTTCACGATCAAAAAGCATCGCTTTATTTACTTCAAAAAAGTGGAAATGAGAACCAACTTGTATTGGTCGATCTCCTGTATTAATCACATTAATTTTTACCGTATCTCTACCTTCGTTACAAACGATTCTTCCTTCTTTTACAAAAATTTCTCCTGGTATCATTTTCTTTTATTTTTAGAATTAACGAATAGGATTATGAACCGTTACCAACTTTGTTCCGTCAGGAAAAGTCGCCTCCACTTGTACATCGTGTATCATTTCTGCAACTCCTGGCATCACATCGTCAGTTGTTAAGATGTTTGCACCTTCTTGCATCAATTCTGCAACTCGTTTCCCATCTCTTGCACCTTCCAAAATAAAGTGGCTGATAAGCGCAATAGATTCTGGATAATTTAATTTTACTCCTCTTGCTTTACGTTTCAACGCAAGCTCTCCAGCAGTATGTAACATTAGCTTTTCTAATTCGCGTGGTGTTAAATGCATTTTTTTATTTTTTAAAAAATTAGATATTTATCCTACACATTGATGTAAACAATTTGTGTATGAATATGTTGAATTTTGACAATAAGAACCCTTCATTGTTTAGCTAAAAACAACGAAATCTATTGTAGATCAATAAAAATTAATTATTTGTAATCAATTTGTAGCGAATGAAATAAGATGTATTTCGGTAAACTTTTTAAAGTCTTGACTTCAACTGTTTCCGATATTTTTTGATAAAAGGTTTGATGAAAATAAATGGTCAAAAAACGAACAAACAAATCACAATCGAATGTAAAAATTTCTGATTCTGATTTATTTTCATCAACTGATAATAGATTGAAATTATCAAATTGAGTAGATAATTTTTTTCCACAATCTATTTGTTCTGTGTGTTCTCTATGCGCCTCGACAAGACTTCTCGTTTGAGAAAACTTCGAGATACTTATTACAACCGTAATAAATAACATTAAAAATACTATAGAGAAAACCTTTTTCATTACTGATGTAAAATTAGACGTTTTACTTTGTTTGTTTCTTACTTAAAAAATCAGATAAATATTCAAAAACGTGACAATTTCATTCTTTTTGACTATTCTAAAACCTTTGATGAATAATCCTTAATCTTACTTCAAAATGATTAATCTATTCATTTTAAATGATTTAATTATTTATTAAAATAAATCATTGTCATCCAAAATCACTTATTTAATTCCTACGGAAGCTTCCAAACCAAATCTACTGCAACATAATGCACACCCGATTTCGCTTCTGAATAATTCCTAATCAAGTTGTTAACATAACCAATATCCATCGTCAACGGAGAATTTGGAATTTGGAACATATAATAAAGTCCCAAACGCGTTTCTTTGTACGCATATTTTGTCCAATGTTTTTCCACATCGTTCATATAACTCGTCGCAAATAAACCTTCAGCACTAAGCGCTAAAGATTGCTTATTCTTATCTGAAATCGGATATGTTAATTGCGTTTTTACACGCGTTCTTAACTGAAAGTTTTCGTCAACTTCATTAAAATCAGCATCA
This sequence comes from Empedobacter sp. UBA7620, assembly GCF_002484185.1. Taxonomy (NCBI): domain Bacteria; kingdom Pseudomonadati; phylum Bacteroidota; class Flavobacteriia; order Flavobacteriales; family Weeksellaceae; genus Empedobacter; species Empedobacter sp. UBA7620. Next base: position 43,696 of record NZ_DLJI01000022.1, read on the forward strand.
AAAAACTTTCTGAATTCTTGTCTAATTGTATTCTTCCATTTAAACTTTCCTAAATTCGCAGTATACGCATAACGCCCATAAACTCTAAACTCCTGCTCTATTCCTTCTTTATGAAAAGGAGCTTCAGAATCAAATTCATTTTGACGACGATAACTTATCGCATAACTATATTGTTGATTTGGTTTGAATTTATTGTAAATCTCATAATTCAAGACTAAAATCGCAGGTTTATCAACTGGATTATAATTATCTTGTGAACTTTTTCGTCCCATTCCAACATATGCAACTGCATATTTATTCCCTGTAGAATCTAACTTATGTTGCACACCAAAAGCAGCCCAAGAAGCGGTTTTAGCTTTCCCTAAACCTGGAGGACTTAATTGTCCAAAACTTGTTGTAATCGTAAATAAAAAGGCAGCAACAATGCTTATTTTGCGTGTAATTGAAATCATTTTTATGTTTTGTTTGTTTATTTATTTTAGAATGAATAGCTTAACGTAGCCATCATATTACTTGGAGATCCAGGGAAAACTCGTGTGTAATCAATTCCTCCTTGGAAATAATATTTATCGAAAATATTATTGAATTGTACTGAAATTTTTAATGGGTTCAAATCATAATAAATTGCAGCATTTACCACTGTGTAATCTGGCAAAAATCCCCACTCAGCATTCCCTTGTACATCTTTTCCAACAGAATTTTCCATACGTCGATTGCTAACATAAGAAGCACCAAGACCAAATCCTAAACCTTTGAAAGTATCATGCAAAACCGAATATTTAAACCAGACATTCGCCATATTTTTTGGTGCATTTGGCAAAGGCATTCCAACTTCCGAAGCTACAGAAGAAGCTTTAACCTCTGTGTCTGTGTACGTATAATTGAAACTCATTTGTAAATTACGATGCAATTGTCCTCGTAAATCAAGCTCCAAACCTTTCGAAGAAACTTTACCCGATTGACGATAAACAGGAAAACCAGCATCGCTCAATTGTCCTGTTGGCATCATCATATCATTGCGTTGAATTTGATAAAGCGCTAAATCTATTTGCAATTTTTTCTTGAAAAATTCTGTTTTCAATCCTGTTTCTACTTGGAAACTTCTCTCTGATTTGAATGGTTTATCAGCACCATAATTTTTGTAATTCGCTACATAATCGGCAGCAATTGGCACATAACCTTGCGAATAATTAGCAAAATAATTTATTGTTGGCGTTACTTTATATGTCAATCCCACACGAGGTAACCATGTATCTTGAGTTGCCGAATAAGGCGTTTTTGGATCTGCACTTTCCGATGTATAATGCTCATAACGCAAACCAAATAACATTTCTAATCGATTAAATTTCACTTGATCTTGTACATAAACACCCGTTGTTTTATAAGAACTCAAAAATGGAAAAGACGCTTGTTTTAACCATTTGTAAGAAGATAAATCTTTCGATTCGTAAATTGGATGATTCAAATCAAATGTCAACGGAACAATTTCTCCATTCACCTCTTTGCTTCTCGCCTCTTTTTGCTGATTGTCCGCATCTGGCTTATATTGTGCATAATCAACACCAAAAATTATATTTTGTTTTACTTGCCCTTTTTGCAATTTATAATTCAAAAAAGCAACAGCATTGTCTGTATAATCAGTTGCTTCACGAGACAAGAAACGCATATTAACAATTGTGTTGTAAGGTGCATCTGCAAAGCTATTCAACGTTCTGTGTTCGTTTAATTTTTCTTTATAAATTGATTTCGAATAATTAAGCGTTAATGATAAATTGTCTAAAATCTTTTGAGTTAATTTTGTACGAAACGAAAATGTTTCTGTTTTGAAAAAATCCGATGGTTGAGACAATGTAAAAGAACGATTGATTGCATATAAATCTGTTTGTTTCACGCCCATTCCACGATCCAAATAGCCATCAAAATTATCGTAAGTTAAATCCACATCGATTTGTGTTCCTTTTCTTGGTTTGAACGTAAAAGATGGCGCAACCGAAACTATTTTTTGATTATTATTTTTTCTGAATGTTTTACTTGTTTGGTAACCTGCATTCAATCGATAAAATAAATTATTACTCAATGGTCCACCAATATCCAAGGTTGTACGCAAAGTTTCAAAACTTCCTGAAGAAAAACTAACCGCTCCTTTAAAATCTTCTAATGGTTTTTTAGTCACTAAATTAATTGTTCCACCTGGCGCAATATCACCAAATAACGTTCCTCCCGAACCTTTCAAAACCTCAATTCTTTCCAAATTAATAGTCAAAGGCGAATTGAAATAACTTGTTCCATAACCAAAACCAGAACGCAAACCATTCACCAAACGCAAACTATTTCCATATCCGCTGCTAAAACCTCTCAACGTATAATCGTCATAAGATGAAGCTTGATTAACACCCGATAAATCATGCACCATATCCGAAACTTTGAACGCTTGTTTATCGTCCATCAATTGGCGATTCGCAATACTAATTGTCTGTGGTAAATCTTTCAGACTTCCATTCAATTTTCCATCAAAAGTGATCGTATGTTGATAATATGAATTCTTTTTATCCGAACTAATTAAAACTTCTCCTAATTGCGTTGATTCCTTTGATAAATAGATTTTAAGACCTGTTTGCTCGTTCCAATTTTGTTTTGTAATCACAAAATTTGTCGAATTCAAACCATCAGCCATAATCGAAATTGTCAACGGAAGTTGAACTTCTTTTTCGAATTTAAACTCTCCATTTTCAGCAGTTTCTACGTTGTACGTGTCATTTTCGATCGAAATAATTGCATTCGAAATTGGTTGATCTTCTTGATTAAGAACTTTACCAAAGATCATTTTTGCTTCTTGTGCAGTAGCTGTTATTCCAAGAAAAATGAAAAAACTGAACGTAATAATTTTATACATGAAAGATGTTTTCATTTTGAGAAATATTATTTTTTAATTCGTTTGTACCAATCTCTTTTTGCATGTGATAAGTCGGAAAATTTGATTCTTCGCAAAACATCATCAAATCAAAACCTTGTTTCAACCAAAATTCATACGCTCCCGGCAAACTTGGATGCGTGTGCAAATACAAACGATGAATATTTTTTTGATGCGCTTGTTTTTCCAATTCCTGAAACAATTGCGTTCCCAAACCAAATCGACGATAAGCCGGCTCCACAAACAAACGAGCAACCTCTACCGTTTTTTCTTTACCAACAGAAAGATGAGGAAAACGATAATCGAAAGGCATCATACCAATAACGCCAATAATTTTATTGTTTTCATCACGCGCCTGAAGAAAAATTCCAGTTTGGCTTTCGATGTAATTGGACATAAAGTTCAACAAGTCTTTTGGAACAATTGTTGGGTCTAATGTTGGAAATAAATCGCGTCTAAACTCGATCACATAAGGCAATATTTCTTCAACCTGATGAGTTTCAACAGGTGTAATTTTTATATTTTTCATTCAATTTTTATTTTAATTGTGGCACAAACAATTGTTTTCCTTGATGAGTTAAATTCAACAAAGGCAATTGATACGTTTCTTGCAGAATATTTTTAATCTCTTCTTGATTATAATTTTCTAAATCAACCAATTGATGATTTTTCATCATATAAAATTGATCACCATACATGAATGCCAAATTAGGATCATGCATCACACAAAGGACGGTTTTTCCTTGTTTGACAAGTTCTTGTAAGGTTTCTAAAACCAAAACTTGGTAATGCAAATCCAAGTGATTCGTTGGTTCATCTAACATCAAAACATCTGGATTTTGAACCAAAACACGACACAACAATACCAATTGTCTTTCTCCACCAGAAAGCGAAGTATAAGCTTTGTCTTTTAAATGCCACAGATTAAACTTCGTCAACATTTCTTCGACAATTTGATAATCGTCATTTTTAGGAGAAAACCTCGAAAAAGAAGCGCGACCAGTCATCACCACATCAAAAACTTTGAACGGAAAAGTAGTTTGATGAAACTGCGTCATAAAGCCTAAACGAAGCGAAGATGATCCAACTTTTATCTTTTTGCGTTCTTCATTTCCAATGAAAACATTTCCGTCGTATTTCTTCTCCAAACCTGCAATGATATTAAACAAAGTCGATTTTCCACTTCCGTTTTTTCCCATCACAACAGATAGTTTTGCTTCAGAAAAATTGACATTTACCTCATTCAGAATTTTATCTTTTCCGTAGGTAAACGATAAATTTCGTATGTTAACTATTGCTTTCATTAGCCCCAATTTGCTGCGTTTTTTCTCATCAGATAAATAAAAATTGGTGCACCAATCAACATTGTAAAAACACCAACCGGAATCTCAAAAGGCATTACCGTTCTCGAAAAATCGTCGATTACCAAAAGAAGAGTTCCTCCAATACTAATATTTGCCCAAACCGTTTTTTCGTTATTTGGTCCAAAAAACATTCGACTAATATGTGGAACGATTAATCCAAATAAACTTATCACACCAACTGCGGCAACACAAGCGGCTGTAATTAAGGTTGCAACACCTATCAAAATAACTTTCAAAAGTCCTGGTTTTACGCCAACTGCAAGCGCTTCTTCATCACCCAAAGACAATAAATTAAGTTTCCAACGGAATAAAATGATAATGGTTAAACCAATTAAAATCGGATAAAAAGCTATTTCTACTTTTTCCCAAGAAGCTGTATGTAAATTTCCCATCGTCCATTGCACAATCATTTGCAATTTGTATGGATCGCTGATGTATTGTAAAAGCGTCAAAACGGCTGTAAAAACTCCAGAAATTATCATCCCTGATAAAACCATATTGATTAACGAGCTTTTGACATTAGTTTTAGAAATTAAATACGTTAATAATACAGCACAAACACCAAATACAAATGCTGAAATATTAATTGACAACACAGGAACAACCATTGCTAAAGCTGCTCCAACAGCAGAACCAGATGATATACCTAATGTAAATGGATCTACAATTGGGTTTCTGAAAATTGCTTGTAAAACATTACCAGAAGATGCCAAAGCTGCGCCAACAATAAACGTTAATACAATACGAGGTAAACGAACTTGCCACAAAATAGTTTCTATACTTGATTGAGGTAAATTAGTTGTTCCCGAAATTAACTTACTGATTGCAGATGAACTGTAACGAATCAACTCCGAAATACCTACAAAATTCGTTGCGCCCATTGTCATAGAAAGGATAACAACCGTTATTGGCAAAATCAAAAGTAGACCGTAAAATTTCAATTTAGATTGCATTTTTCTTGTATAAATCTGGTTTTTGGTACAATTGCATGATATCGTTTTGCACCTCTTTGTTTAATTGTTCAGTCGAATAAGCCGAAAGATAGCACCAATTGCGAAGTTGTTTGGCAAATAATAAAAACTTAACCGTATGCGGATCGTAATAAAATGCAGGATTCATCGCGAAAACTTGTTTCGATTTTACCGCTGGCAAAGCATCCAATTCTTTTAGTTGATACACCTCATCAAGGCTCGAATTCCAAAGTACAATCAAATCTGGATTCCATTTATAAATCGATTCTGCACCAACATTTGGCGATTCCATTTCCAACGGACAAGCATTTTCTGCACCTGATAATTTGATCGCTAAATCTAACAAAGTTCCTTTTCCTGATGTCGAAAAAATACGTCCTTTCGACCATGCGTAATAGACTTTTTTAGGCTTTTCGTTTACAGGAGTTTTCAACTTTTCAGCCTCTGTTTTTACATATGAAACCACTTCCTCTGCTCGTTGTTTTTTCCCTAATAAAGTTCCCATTCCAAGCAATTCTTTGTAAATCTTATCTTGACTTAAACTTGAAACGGTAAAAACTGGAATATTTAACTCTTCTAATTGCTGAATTGTTTCGATATTCTGTTCATAAACAATTGCTAAATCAGGCTGCAAACCAACAATTGTTTCAATATTACTTGATCCACCTCCAAAAGTTGGCGTCGCAATTGTTTTGTTTTTGATTCGCTCATCTAGTTTCGCATAGAACTCATATTTATCTTCATTCTGAAAAACTTGTTGGGGAATTCCAACCACTTTATCTTCGGCGTGTAACATATAAATTTCGTCCAAAGAAGGTTCAAAAAGTACAATCACTCGTTTTGCTTCTTGCGGTAACGAAACTATTTTTCCACGACTATCTTCTGCTTTTATTTCGCCTTGTTGTTCGCTCTTTTTTGAAGAAGAATGACAACTTTGAAAGAAAATAAAGAATGATAAAACAAGGGTTATGCGATGAAATATTTTACAATTCATGGTTTAATTTTTTACCAAATTTTTTAATAAAAATTCACTGATTAATTGTGCTTCGACAAGTTGTATTTTATCTTGATAACGAGTCAAAAGTTGCTCGTACATACGACCATCATAAGGAAGCAAAAGTTGATTATCGTCGTTTTTCCAATAAATAGGAAGGTGACGATTGCCAACGAAGTAACAAAAATCAGCGGCATCGGACTTCGATTTTGCAGAAAACTGAATACACAAACAAGGTTTTATGTAAACTGAAGCTATTAAATTGTTTTCATGAAATAATCGATCGCCGTTCTGCCACTCATTTTTAGTTTGTAATCGAAGTTCTAATGTCAAACCAGCAGTTGTTTTTCGCGTAATTTTTTGTTTTCGAATCTCAAACCATTCAATCGTTAATTGATCCAAAACATTTTCTACTTGTTCAGTTTTTGACTGAATTTTATCTATAATTACCAACTGATTTTCCATTGTTTCGATCTATTATTTTTGTTGAGCAGCTTCTTTTTTCAACTGAACTTTCTCTTTCAACCATTGACACCATTCGTCAATTCCTTCTCCATTCAACGTACTGATTGTTTGTACTTCTAAGTTTGGATTAACCTCTCTTGCATCTTTAGTAACCGCTTCGATAGAAAAAGGTACATATGGTAATAAATCTGATTTAGAAACCAACATCAACTCACTTGTTAAGAACATACGTGGATATTTTTTTGGTTTATCATCACCTTCTGTTGTAGCAATAAGTGTTACACGATAATCTTCACCTAAATCAAAAGCTGATGGACAAAGAAGATTTCCTACATTTTCGATGAATAATAAATCTGTTCCGTCCAAATTAATGTGATCCAAAGCTTGTAAAATCATTTGCGCTTCGATATGACACATTCCACCTGTTACAATTTGTAAAGCATTAATCCCAACTTCGCGCATACGAACTGCATCACGCTCCGTTTCTGGATCACCAACTAAAACAGAAATATTCAATTCTTTTCCCAAACGTTTTCCAATTTCTTGTAACAATGTTGTTTTTCCTGATCCTGGAGACGAACAAACATTGATGATACAAACATCTTTCAGACGTTCGCGAATCGCATTTGCAACATAATCGTTGGCTTTTAATAAATGTAAAGTTGTGTTGTCGCATTGAACAGATCCTACTCTATTCCCAAGACTTTTTGGATTTTGTGTATTTGTTGACATAATTGAAATATGTTTAATTAATGATTATTTATTTTTAAAGATGACTTGCGAGATAAAAAGCTCATTTCCTTTGACAATTGTGCTGGACGGTGTTGAGCAATCTTCGCAAACAAATTTGTGATATTTGACTTCGAAATTCTTGTGACAATGTTCGCAATACGCCACAATTTCATTGACTAAAACCTCTAACTCGATTTCATTATAATTTTGGTTATCAGCTATAAATGCATCAAATGCATTTTGGATTAAAACAGGTTGAACATTTGATAAAAGCCCAGCTGTAATTTGAACTTTTTCTATATCTTCTATCTTCGAATCATAGTGCTCGTTCAACGTATCAAATATGTCTTTGACAATACTTAATTCGTGCATAATTTTTAATTTTTGTGAATAGATCCCCTCCTTCTAAACAAAATAAATGCTTAGAAAATAGCTATGTATAAGAAAGTTTTATGTTTATCAGATAAATGGTAAACCGTAGATATAATGCCTCAACAGGCAAATTTTATTCGTTGAAGTAGAAAATAAATCAGAAAAAATACGAACACAAATCTGTTGATTAAAATTAAATTTAACATCTGCGTTGATAAATTCGTCAAAAGAAAAATCATTGATTTTTAAATCTTCTACAGTAAATGTAAATCCCTCAATAGTGCTATTTGTATTATCACATTTTATTGTCTCTTTTTCTACTTTTTGATGCGCAGAAGATTGATTTGTTTTGTTAGAAAAGCTAAACAGAACAATCAAAAAAAAGACAGAAAATATGTGAAAAATCGTTTTCATTTACGATTGTAAAGGTACTACAACATTCTACCTAAAGGATTATTCAAAATAGAGGATAAATGTTCAAAAACGTTACAAATCAATAAAAATTATTTAGCTTAAAAAAACGACAATTAAATCGTTTATTAATATATTTTTATTGCTTTACAATAAATTTATTTTGTAATTCAAAATATTTCTATTTAATTTGAAAAATAAATTATTACTAAATATGGAAACTAAATCTAAATTTTATTTAAAATTAATTGGAGTATTACTAATCACTCTACCTTTTATTGATTTCTTTTTTAATAATGGATTAAATGATTTCAAAAGAGGTTTGAATGATGGAAATTCAAAAAGAAATTATGAATATTTTAATGTCATTCCAAAAAATAGTGTCAATAACACTATTTCTATTCCAAGAATAGATGGAGACATTTTAACAAACGAAATTAGTTTAGAAGTATATACTGATAGAAGTCTAGACATTTACCCATTTTATATTTGGGTTTTATATTTACTTTTAGGCGTTGTAATAGTTTTTTATTTATTTTCTACAATTCGATTAATTAAAAGATTTATTAACGGTGAATTATTTGAAAAAAGCACATACAATACTTTATTGTACAATGGGTTTGCTGTTATTAGTTTCACTTTAATAGATTCTTTATTAAATTTTATTAAAAATAATCAATTAGAAAAATATCTTGTAAACAGTAATTTCATTATTTCTGAGAATAATATGATTAATATTTCATCTCTATCTGCAGGTTTATTTACACTTGTATTCGCTATAGCCTTAAAACAAAGTATTCAAATGAAACAAGAAAACGATTTAACGATATAAATATGGCAATTATTATCAATTTAGATGTCATGATGGCAAAACGTAAAATGTCTTTGAATGATTTGAGTGAAAAAGTTGGTATTACATTATCTAACTTATCTATTCTAAAAAATGGAAAAGCTAAAGCCATTCGCTTCGAAACTTTGAATGCAATTTGCAAAGCTTTAGATTGTAAACCAGGTGATATTATTGACTATACGGAAGATTAAAACAAAACCCAAAAATTCTAAATTATTAAAAGAAAATACTATATTTGTTGACAACCAAAAGGTTTTAACTTAATTTTCCTTAGTGATAAAGATTTTCAACTATTTTGAATTAAAATAGACAAAATCTTATTTTACGGTTTATCTTCTTCCGACTATAACCGTTTTTAAGGAATAAAATTTAATAAAAAATTAGCAATCAATATACCTTTTCTACCCAAATAATCGGATAGAATTTTGTAAATTTGTAACCAATACATTAGAAAATTTAATGGAATATAATACACTTCGTTCGCAATTGATTATTCCAGAATATGGTCGTCATATTCAAGAAATGGTAAATCATTGTAAAACAATAAAAGACGAAACAGAACGCAACGGATTTGCCGAAATTATAATTGAAGTAATGGGAGAATTAAATCCTCACTTGCGTGATGTACCAGATTTTCAACACAAACTTTGGGATCAACTTTTTATCATGGCTGAATTTGATTTGGATGTAAAATCTCCTTATCCAATTCCGACAAAAAAAGATACGGTAAATAGTAAACCAAATAAAGTAGAATATCCAAAAAGCATCTATAAATACAGATATTACGGAAACAATATTCGTAAAATGATTGATGTTGCTGTAACGTGGGAAGAAGGTGAAAAACGCGAAGGTTTGTACTTTGCGATTGCTAATCACATGAAAAAATGTTATTTACTTTGGAATAAAGATACAGTTGATGATCAAGTTATTTTTAATCATTTGTACGAATTATCTGATGGTAAAATTGATTTGAGAAAAGTTGATGACCACTTGGTTTCACCTGATCGTTTGAATTCGAATAATAATCATTCAAACAACAATCAAAACAATAGAAATTACCAAAACAATAATCGTAATCATCAAAATAACAACAATCGAAATAATAACCAAAATTCGAATAATCGTCAAAACAACAATAACAGAAATAATCAAAATAACAACAATCGAAACCAAAACGTTCGAAACAATAAAGGTTAAATCAAAACTATTTAATACAACTAAATGGCTACATTTCAAATAAAGGGAGGGAAACCTTTGAAAGGAGAAATTACTCCGCAAGGTGCTAAAAATGAAGTACTACAAATTTTATGTGCGGTTTTATTAACCAATGAACAAGTTCGTGTTAAAAATATTCCAGACATTCGAGATGTCAATCGTTTGATTGAAATTTTGGGTGATTTAGGCGTAAAAACACAAAAAAATGGAAAAGGAGATTTCACTTTTCAAGCTGACGAATTACGATTAGATTATTTAAAAGGAAAACAATTTCGCAAAGATGGTGCTGCATTACGTGGATCAATCATGTTAATGGGACCACTTTTAGCTCGTTTCGGAGAAGCTTTTATGCCAAAACCAGGAGGAGATAAAATTGGACGTCGTCGTTTAGATACGCACTTCGAAGGTTTCTTTGCTTTAGGAGCTAAATATCGTTTCAATCCTGACGAAGATTTCTATGGTGTAGAAGTAGACGAAAACGGATTGCAAGGTTCTTATATGTTATTAGAAGAAGCTTCTGTAACAGGAACTGCAAATATTATTATGGCTGCAGTTTTAGCGAAAGGAACAACAACTATTTACAACGCTGCATGTGAGCCTTACATTCAACAATTATGTAAAATGTTGAACAGAATGGGTGCTAAAATTTCTGGAATTTCTTCGAATCTTTTAACGATTGAAGGAGTTGATAAATTAGGTGGAACTGAACATACATGTTTACCAGATATGATCGAAATTGGATCTTGGATTGGTTTAGCAGCAATGACAAAATCTGAATTAACAATCAAAAATGTTTCGTGGGAAAATTTAGGTGTTATTCCAGATGTTTTCAGAAAATTAGGAATCAAATTAGAACGACGCGATGACGATATTTATATTCCAGCTCAAGAACATTACGAAATCGAGCGTTTTATTGACGGTTCTATCTTAACAATTTCTGATGCGCCTTGGCCAGGATTTACACCAGATTTATTATCAATTATCTTGGTAATTGCCACTCAAGCAAAAGGAAGCGTTTTGATCCACCAAAAAATGTTCGAGTCTCGTTTATTCTTCGTGGATAAATTAATTGATATGGGAGCGCAAATTATTTTATGTGATCCACATCGCGCAACTGTTATTGGTCTTAATCACGAAACTCCTTTAAAAGGAGCCGAATTAACTTCTCCAGATATTCGTGCTGGTATGTCTTTATTGATAGCTGCCCTTTCTGCAAAAGGAAAAACTGTTATTCATAATATCGATCAAATTGACCGTGGTTATGAAGATATCGATGTACGTTTACGTGCTATTGGAGCTGATATAATTAGAGCTTAAAAAATAAAAAATGCAATCTATTATTGAGTTTATCACTAATTTTGTTCAACGCCCAGACAAGGTATTAATGGACATTATCAATAATTACGGTTATTGGATATATGCTATTTTATTCTTGATAATTTTTGCTGAAACAGGCTTAATTATCATGTCATTTTTAATGCCTTTTTTACCTGGAGATGCACTAATCTTTTCGATTGGAATGATTGCAGCAAGCGATGATCAAAACCATTTGCATATCGAATATATTATTCCATTACTGATGGTTGCAGCAATTCTTGGTGATAACGTAAATTATTATGTTGGACGAAAATTTGGTGGCTGGATTTTAGGACGAAAAGACTCGTGGTTTCTTAAAAAGAAACATATCGAAAAAGCAACAGAATTTTTTAACGAAAATGGTAAAAAAGCAATTATTATCGCTCGTTTTATGCCTGTTGTTCGTACAATAATTCCATTTATTTGCGGTGTTACAAACCTTAATTATCGCACATTTATTACCTATAGTTTTATAGGCGCGGTACTTTGGGTTGGTGTTATTTCTCTTTTGGGACACACATTAGGTCAGTTTGACATTGTAAAAAATAATTTAGAGAAATTCATTTTCGGAATTATATTATTGGCGAATATGCCGTTGATTATCCGAATTGTGAAAGCTCAATTCAATAAAAATAAAACAGAAGAATGAGACAATTTGGATTAATCGGAAGAAATATTTCCTATTCATTTTCTAAATCTTATTTTGCTGAAAAATTTAAAAACGAAAACATTGTAGACGCTGTCTACAATGTTTTTGATTTACAGCAAATCGATGAAGTAGAAAAAGTATTCGAAACCGAAGGTTTAGTGGGCTTTAATGTTACAATTCCTTACAAACAAGAAATCATTCCATTTTTGGACGAATTATCACCAGAAGCTAAAGCAATTGGTGCGGTTAATACAGTTTTGATACAAGATGGAAAACGAATCGGGCATAATACAGATTGTTATGGTTTTCATCATTCGATAGAACCTATTTTAGAACCTCATCATAAAAAAGCATTGGTGTTAGGAAATGGAGGTGCTGCAAAAGCGGTTTTTTATATTCTTGATTTATTGAAAATTGAATATAAAATAGTTTCAAGAACAAAAACTGAAAATCATTATTCATATGATGAATTAAATAAAGAAATCATTCATAATCATCAAATTATTGTGAATTGTTCGCCAGCTGGTACTTTTCCAAATACTGAAATCGCTCCACTTCTACCCTACCAATTTATCAACGAAAATCATTTATTGTACGACTTGATTTACAATCCACCATTGACAAAATTTTTAGAAAATGGTCAACAAAATGGAGCCAAAATAAAAAATGGTCACGAAATGTTGGTTCTACAAGCCGAAAAAGCTTGGGAAATTTGGAATAATCGTACAAAATAGACTTGATATTGTCCTCAAATTTTATTAGATTTGAGAAACAAAACTTAATTTCTTATGAATACTGAAATGGATAACCTGCAAAATGCAGACGGAGAACAATTACCTAAACCTGCAAATACAAACGACTCTAACACGGAATCTTACAAAACGGTAGAGTTAACGAACCAAGAAAAAATAAGCGATATTTCGTTCAAAGATTACGAAAAATTTAGTTTTGATGTTTTGATTAACGAAGCAAAAAATCTATTAAGCAAATATGATGTTCAAGAGATTCGCGAGCATTTTAATCAAATTCGTGATGCATTCAAAACTAAATTAGAAGAAGATGAAGCTGCAAAAAAAGAAGCTTTCTTAAGTGAAGGTGGTGATGAATTAGATTTTAAATACGAAACATCTTTTAGAGCAAAATTTAACGCTGTTTACAACGATTTTAAAAATCAATTAGCAGTTTTTCATAAAGAAAACGAAAAAAAGGAATCTGATAATTTAAAGGAACGTTTAGAAATTATTGACGAATTGAAAGCCTTGTATCAAGAACCAAGTGATTCTTCGGCGGCAATGTTCAAGAAATTTCGTGAGTTAAAAACTCGTTGGCACAATGCAGGAAGAATTCCGAGCAAAAATGCTGAAAATGTATTCAAAAATTATTTTTTCCACTTAGATAATTTCTACACATATTTGGATATGAATAAGGAATTGCAAACATTGGATTATGCACATAATCTGGAAGTTCGTCAATCGATTATTAAACGTGCAGAAGAATTAATTGGAGAGCAAAACGTGCAAAAAGCTTTGAATGAATTGCAATATTTGCATCGTTTATGGAAAGAAGAAGCCGTCCCTGTACAAGAAGATTTGCGCGAACCAACGTGGCAAAAATTCAAAGAATTAACAAATAAAATTCATGACCGTAAAGGGGAATTGAATGAAAAAATAAAACAAGAGCAAAAAGATAATTTAGAAAAGAAGAATCAAATTATCGCTCGTATCAAAGAAATTTCTGAGCAAGCAACAACAAAATCGCATGGCGATTGGCAAAAAGCTATTTCTGAAATAAACTCTTTGCGTGAGAACTTTATCACAATTGGACGTGTTCCGAAAGATAAAAATTCTGCAACTTGGGAAGCTTTCAAAGAAGTGACAAGACAATTTAATCACATCAAAAATGATTTCTATAAAAATCTAAAATCAGAGCAACAACTGAATCTTGAAAAGAAATTGGCTTTGTTAGAAATTGCAAAACAACATACGGAAAGCACGGATTGGAATGCTTCTGTACAAGTGATTAAAAAAATCCAAAATGATTGGAAAAAAATTGGACATGTTCCAAGAAAAAATTCAGACAAAATCTGGAAAGAATTCAAAGATACATGTAATCAATTCTTTGATCGTTACAAAAAACGTCACGAACAAGCGAATCAAAAAATGGAACAAAATTTAGAAAAGAAACAAGCTTTCTTAGACGATTTCAAAAATCAAACGATTTCTGAAAACAAAGAAGAGGCGTTGAAACAACTAGAAGAAATCCAACATAATTGGACAAGTTTAGGAAAAGTTCCATCAGAAAAAACTTCAATCAATCAAGAATTTACAGATGTTTACCACAAAAAATTAGATGCTTTAAATCTTTCTAAAAATGAATTGAACGATTATAAGTTGAAATCATTTGTCAATAAAGTAAAATCTGGAAATAATGGAAATTTATTGGATGACGAGATTAGAAAAACACGTAAAATAATTGAGGATTTAGAAAAAGAAATCAATCAATTGGATAATAATGTACATTTCTTTTCGAATGCAAATGAGAATAATCCTTTATTAAAAGACGTTTACAAACAAATTGACGATAAACGTAAAAAATTAATTGAAGCAGAAATCAAACTGAAAACATTATTCAATATTGATTTTAATGCATAATTTTTAGGCATGACACAACAATCTATCGATGAGCAATATATGGCTCGTTGTATACAAATTGCAACAAACGGGTTAGGAACAACATATCCTAATCCGTTTGTTGGTTCTATTATTGTACATAACAACAAAATTATAGGCGAAGGTTTTACGTCAGAATATGGCGGACCGCACGCCGAAGTGAACGCTATTAATTCGGTTAAAAATCAAGAATTATTAAAAGAATCTACGTTATATGTTACGTTAGAGCCTTGTTCGCATCACGGAAAAACGCCTCCTTGTGCGGATTTGATTATAGAAAAAGAAATTCCAAAAGTCATAATTGGAACTTTAGATCCTTTTGCGAAAGTAAATGGGCAAGGTTATTTACGTTTGTTGAAAAATGGTGTTGATGTAACGCTTGGTGTTTTGGAAAAAGAATGTATCAAACTCAATAAGCGTTTTATAACATTTCATCAGAAAAAACGTCCATATATTATCTTAAAATGGGCGCAAACAGAAGACGGATACATGGGGCGTGATGATGTACAATTGTGGATTACAAACCAATATACAAAACAGTTAGTACATAAATGGCGAACGGAAGAACAAGCTATTTTGGTTGGAAAAAACACCGCTTTGATTGATAATCCACAACTTAACACACGATTATGGAAAGGAAATAATCCGTTGAGAATTGCGATTGACAAAAACTTAGCGATTCCGAGAAGTTTCCATTTGTTTGATCAAACACAACCTACTGTAATTTTCAATTCGATTGAAAATTGTTCTGAAGAAAATTTAGAACTTGTTCAATTAGATTTTACGCAAAAAATATTGCCACAAGTGATGGATTATTTATACGAAAACAATGTTCAATCCTTAATTATTGAAGGTGGAAGTGATACCATACGACATTTTATTGATGCTGATTTGTGGGATGAAGCACGAATTTTGAGCTCGGATACTATTTGGAATGAAGGAATTTTAGCTCCTCGACTGAAAGGAACACGAACTGAAAAACATCGTTTTCTGAATGATGAATTAAATATTTTCGAAAATAGAATAGAAATTGAAGAGCCTTAGATTTTAAGGTTCTTTTTTTATTTATGATTTATTTGAATTTATTAAAATTTTCGTTTAATAATTATTTCAGAAAATTTATTCTTCTCAAATTCTATGTTATTTATTGATTCAACAAGAAAACTCATTTTATAAAATTTATTTTGTAGCTTAAATATTAATTTCCCACCAACATTATCAATTTTATAATTAAAAATATTTTGTTTTTTTGTTACATAGCAAAATGATGGTTCATTACAATTTTGGCAATCAATTAAATTTACTTTATTATTTTTCAAAAATCTAAATTCTATTGTACGACGAAATTGAAATTTAGATTTTCCAATTGAACTATTATAAATCTTCAGATTTTCAGTTTTGTAAAACATACTATCTTGATTATCTGTAATAATTCTATAATTATAATCTATCATTGAATTATTAATGATCCTTTTAAATTCCTTCTTTGAAATACTCTGGCAAAAAGAATACTCGAACACATTAGTATGAATAAAAATAAATAAGCTTTCATTTATATTAAATTTTTTCATCATTCATAAATATAAAACCTTTTTTCTTTAAAAGTACTATTTAAACTATCTTTGCGCTACTTTTCAATACAACATGACGGACAATTATCGTACAATCGAGAAAGCGGTGGAAGATGTAATTTTCAAAGAATTGGGTAGTAAGTTTATTAATTTTGCTTATCCAATTGAAAATGAAGATGACATCAAAATTTATTTGGATCAATTACGCGAAATTCATCCCGATGCAAATCATCATTGTTACGCGTACGCTCTTGGTATAGATGGTAAAAATCATCGTGCAAATGATGACGGTGAGCCAAATGGTTCGGCTGGTTTACCAATTTATAATCAAATTTTATCAAGCGAAATCACCAATGTTTTAATTGTTTCTGTACGTTATTTTGGTGGAACAAAATTAGGAATTCCTGGTTTGGTAAAAGCCTATAAATATGCGGCACAAGTTGTGTTAGAAGAAGCAAATATTGTAGAAAAATTTGTTTCAAAACGTGTGAAAATGGTTTTTAACTATGATCAACAAGGAATTGTAGAACGCAATGTCTATCGGATTTCTGGAGAAATTAAAGACAAACATTTTTCTGATAAATGTATGTTTACAATTTCAGTAAGAGAAAGTAAATTGGAAGAATTTATTCGCATGTTTGACGAATATTATCAAATGGAAATTAAAATTATTGACTAATGCTAAATAGCTTAACTTCTTTACGTTTTTTCTTTGCTTTTGTCGTTTTCTTAAGCCATTTAACGTTTGTAAAAACTGATTTAGCTTGGTATAATTATCTAAAAAATAACGTCTTTTTCGAAGGTTATCTTGGTGTTGGTTTTTTCTTTATTTTAAGCGGATTTGTTATAGCGCTTAATTACGAAAAGAAAGTCATCGACAATCCAAATTTTGATAAAAAGAAGTTTTATATCGCGCGAATTGCTCGAATTTATCCACTTCATGTCCTAACCTTTTGTGTCATGTTACCATTTGTTATCATCAATGTTTGGCAAGGTTATTTTCATTGGGATATTGCAGGTGCGAACTTATTTTTATTGCAATCTTATATTCCGGTAAAAGATTTTTATTTCTCTATTAATAACGTTTCCTGGAGTATTTCGACCGAATTATTTTTCTATTTGATGTTTCCTTTTTATGTGATTTGGTTGCATAAATTCCCGAAACTGAAATATATTTTATTACTAATTATTCCGATTATTATTTTTGCAGAACCTTATTTCAGAACAAATATGAAATTGGAAAAAGCGATTTTTTACATCAATCCAATTGTTCGCAGTTTCGATTTTATTTTAGGAATTATTACCTGTCAAATCTATAAAAAGATAAAAGATACGCCTATCAATTTTTCGAGAGGAACTTTAATAGAAATCGCTGCAATTGCTGTTTTGGCAATCTTTTTCTACTTCCACAATGATGTTGCGAGAGCTTTTCGTTACGGAATTTATTATTGGATTCCGATGGTTGGAATTGTCCTAATTTTTGCTTTACAAAAAGGTTTCTTTTCGAGAATTCTTCAACATAAAACATTGGTTTATTTAGGTGAAATTAGTTTTGCATTTTATATGATTCATATGATTGTGATAAAATATGGAAATCAATATTTACCGAAAATCAATGATTTTCAGAAAATTGGAATTTATTTCGTAATTGCTTTAATTTTAAGTGCATTAACGTTTGAATATTTTGAGAAACCCGTTGCGAAGTGGATCAAAGATAAAGTGAAGTAGTAGGGACGTTTTTTATATAAATAATTAATCTATATTAAA
This sequence comes from Empedobacter sp. UBA7620, assembly GCF_002484185.1. Taxonomy (NCBI): domain Bacteria; kingdom Pseudomonadati; phylum Bacteroidota; class Flavobacteriia; order Flavobacteriales; family Weeksellaceae; genus Empedobacter; species Empedobacter sp. UBA7620. The sequence goes on from NZ_DLJI01000022.1 coordinate 61,993, forward strand.
AAAGAAAAGGCTGTCGTAAAACAGCCTTTTCTTTTTTAATCACTTTATATTTTAAACAGTATGATATTTAAAACTTTGTTCGTTTTTAATTGTTTTCACTGATTCGTAAATCAACTCGATGACATTTTTTACATCAGCTTGATGAACCATTTCAACAGTTGTGTGCATATAACGCAACGGCAACGAAATTAAAGCCGAAGGTACTCCACCATTACTGTATGCAAAAGCATCTGTATCCGTTCCTGTTACACGAGAACTAGCCGCACGCTGAAAAGGAATATTATTTTTCTCAGCTGCATCAATAATTAATTCACGCACATTATTTTGCACAGCTGGCGCATAATAAACAACAGGACCATCACCACATTTTTGCTCACCTTCTTTCGATTTTGTAATCATTGGCGTCGTTGTATCGTGTGTAACGTCCGTAATAATTGCAACATTTGGTTTAATTGTTTGCGTAATCATTTCCGCACCACGCAATCCAACTTCTTCCTGAACCGCATTTACAACGTATAAACCAAAATCTAATTGATCTTTATTTTCTGCCAATTTACGTGCAACCTCAGCAATCATAAACCCTCCCATTCTATTGTCTATCGCACGACAAACAAAATAACGGTCATTCAACGTAAAAAATTCATCAGGATAAGTAATCACACAACCAACATGAATTCCAAGTTCTAAAACTTCCTCTTTCGATGTACAACCTGTATCAATCCAAATTTTATCTGGAGTTGGCGCTTCGTCTTTTCCTGCTTGACGCAAATGAATTGCTGGCCAACCAAAAACACCTTTCACAATTCCTTTTTTGGTATGAATATTAACCACTTTAGAAGGCGCAATCATATGATCTGATCCTCCGTTACGAATCACATAAATCAATCCGTCATCAGAAATATAATTCACAAACCAAGAAATCTCATCAGCGTGCGCTTCAATCACAACTTTATACTTCGCTTCGGGATTAATCACGCCATAAGCAGATCCGTAATTATCTGTTTTTACTTCATCTACATATGGTTTGATATAATCCATCCAAACTTTTTGTCCTTCACTTTCAAAACCTGTAGGTGATGCTGTATTTAAATATTTTGTCAAAAAATCCAAAGATTGTTGATCAAACAAATTATTTGTACTCATTTTAGTTTATTTATCTAACAAATGTACTAATTTTAGGAACAATTTTTGAACTAATTCTGATATGAAATTTTATATCTATCATATAACTTTACTACTTACTTTTATTGGATTATCTAATGTTAATGCTCAAATTTTTGGGTTAGATTTAGGTGGAAAAAATCCTGCACAAGAAATTAAAAATGATTCAATTAATTTAGATGAATTTGCTTTTAATCCTTTAGACACAATACATCTTAATGAAATGAATAGTTATTCGGTTCATTTAAAAACTGATTTAGAAAAAAAGTATTATTTATGGTTAAGAAAGCGTGTTCGCGATGTTTGGCCCTATGTAAGAACTGCTGTTAGAGAATATAATTATGTATCGGATACGATTCAAACTATGGATAAAAGACGAGACAAAAAACGTTTTATTAAATCTCGTCAAAAGGATTTAGCTGATCAATTTGAGAATCAATTAAAAAATATGTCAAGCTCTCGAGGACAAATTCTTACTAAATTAATCTATAAAGAAACCGATAAAACAACATACGATATTATAAAAGAATTACGTGGCGGATTGAATGCTTTTCTTTATCAAGCTGCAAGTGGCGCATTTAATATTGATCTGAAACAAACTTATGATCCGAAGCGAACTCGAGAAGATTTGTATATTGCAGTTATTCTTCAACGAGATTTTGCAGACGGAACGTTAAAACCTGTCGACGAAGATTAATTTATCTTTCATACTACCAATTATAATAATATTCTGATTTTTTATTATATTTGATTTAATAAAGGGAAAAACGTGGGAAACAATATAAAAAGAATTGGTGTATTAACCTCTGGAGGTGATGCGCCTGGAATGAATGCGGCCTTACGTGCCGTTGTAAGAGCATGTAAGTACTACGATATCAAATCAGTAGGAATCCGTCAAGGTTACGAAGGTTTGATTAACAATGATATGATTGAACTTGGACCTCGTTCGGTAAAAAACATTATCAATCAAGGTGGTACAATCCTTAAAACAGCTCGTTCTTTAGAATTCAAAACTGCAGAAGGTCGTCAAAAAGCATACGATCATCTAAAACAAAATAACATTGATGCTTTAGTTGTAATTGGTGGAGATGGTTCTTTTACAGGAGCAAATATCTTTCATCAAGAGTTTGGTGTTCCATTTATTGGAATTCCGGGAACAATTGACAATGATATTTTTGGAACAGATTTTACAATTGGATATGATACAGCTTTGAATACTGTCATTGATGCAATTGATAAATTAAGAGATACAGCAACTTCACATGATCGTGTATTTTTTGTAGAAGTTATGGGACGTGATGCAGGTTTTATTGCTTTAAATAGTGGAATTGCTTCAGGTGCACAAGATATTTTGATTCCAGAACAGCGTGATAGCGTCGAAGAATTATGTTCTTCTTTGGAACGTTCAGAAAAATCTGGAAAAAAATCAAGCATCGTTGTAGTTGCAGAAGGTGAAAAATTAGGTGGAGTTTTTGAATTAGCAAAACAAGTTCAAAATCGTCATCCTGAATATGATATTCGTGTAACTGTTTTAGGACACATACAACGTGGTGGTTCTCCATCTTGTCACGATCGCGTTTTAGCAAGTCGTTTAGGAATTGCTGCTGTAGAAGGTTTATTAGAAGGAAAAACAAATCTTATGGCTGGAATTCGCTCTAATAAAGTTGTATTTACAGCGATAGATGAAGCCATCAAAAAACACAATGAGATTGACGAAGAGTTAATCAAAGTAGCTAATATTTTAGCGATTTAAACATTTAATATAAAGGGAAATTATATATACTATGTCAAAAATTAAAATTGGAATCAACGGATTCGGAAGAATTGGTAGCCTTGTTTTCGGGGTTGCTATTGAGAGAAACGATATTGAAATCGTAGGTATTAACGATTTAGTAGACGTTGATTATTTAGCTTATATGCTAAAGTATGATTCGGTTCACGGAAAATTTAACGGAGAAGTTAAAGTAGAAAACGGAAACTTAATTGTTAATGGACAAACAATTCGCGTTACAGCAGAAAGAGACCCAGCAAACTTGAAATGGGACGAAGTTGGAGCTGATATCGTAATCGAAGCAACAGGTTTATTCTTAACAAAAGAAACTGCAGGAAAACACATCGAAGCTGGAGCGAAAAAAGTTGTTTTAACAGGTCCTTCTAAAGATGATACTCCTATGTTTGTAATGGGGGTTAACCACGAATCTGTGACAGCAGAAGATACAATCGTTTCTAACGCTTCTTGTACAACAAACTGTTTAGCACCATTAGCAAAAGTAATTCACGAAAATTTCGGAATTGTGGAAGCTTTAATGACTACAGTTCACGCAACTACTGCAACTCAAAAAACAGTTGACGGACCATCAATGAAAGATTGGAGAGGTGGACGTAGCGCAATGGTAAACATCATTCCATCATCTACAGGTGCTGCAAAAGCAGTTGGAAAAGTAATTCCAGAATTGAACGGAAAATTAACAGGAATGTCTTTCCGTGTACCAACAGTTGACGTTTCTGTAGTTGATTTAACAGTTAAATTAGCAAAAGAAACAAACTACGACGAAATCAAAAAAGTAATGCGCGAAGCTGCTGAAGGAGATATGAAAGGAATTGTAGGATACACAGAAGATGCTGTTGTATCTCAAGATTTCGTAGGTGATACAAGAACATCTATTTTCGATGCAGAAGCTGGTATCATGCTAAACCCTACTTTCGTTAAGTTAGTTGCTTGGTATGACAACGAAATTGGTTACTCAAACAAAGTAGTTGATTTAGTTCAACACATCGCAAAGATTTAATCCTAGATTAAAAAATAGTTTATTTTAGAAAGTCTTCTCAGATTGAGAAGACTTTTTTACAATAAATTAATATTGTGGACTAATATTTGATTTTAATTTTTTAAACCACTTACATGAAAAAAGAATTAAAAACTTTAGGTCCAAAAAAATCAACCATAGATAAAATTTTATCCTTCTCTAAATCTTTATCAAATGTTAAAATACAAAAAATGAGTTCTAAGAATACAATTCATCTAAATTAATTCTATACAACTCTTATTTATAGCTTTATTAAATCCACAATAAAGTGAATACATTATTATACATAATAGCAAAAATTAACAATTATTTATTTTTTTAAGAAATTTTTAAAAAAAATTATGAATAATTATGTTAAAAAACTTGTAAGAAATTTTTGTTTACCTATATTTGAATAAACAAAAAAATACAGCCTATAGATTTAATTCTACTTTAAAAATTAACAATTGCTACTATGAACTATGAAGACGACTCTTTATTAATCCAAGATTATTTGAGAGGTAATGAAAATGCTTTAGAAACATTGATAGAGAAATACAAAGGAAGAATCTATAGTTTTATATACTCTAAAGTCTTAGATAAAGACGTAACTGAAGATATATTTCAGGACACTTTTATCAAAGTAATCCTTACATTAAAAGGTGGACGATATAACGAAGAAGGTAAATTTTTGCCTTGGGTTATGCGTATTGCTCACAATTTAACTATTGACTATTTTCGATCAAACAAAAGAATGCCTACGGTTAGCGAAACTGTTGGTTACAATGAAGAATATAATATTTTTGACTTTATTGGTATCAGTGATGAATGTTCTGAAACTAAAATCATTAAATCACAAATTGAAAATGATTTAAGAAATTTAGTCACTCAGTTACCAGAAGATCAAAGAGAGGTATTAGAACTTAGAATATTTAAAGAATTAAGTTTTAAGGAAATTGCAGAAGAAACTGATGTTAGTATAAATACAGCATTAGGAAGAATGCGATATGCTATTATCAATCTTAGAAAAGTAATTGAAAATAATAACATTATTTTAACAGTTGATTAAAAAATAAACTTATCTTATTAGCGTTTTAAGTAAAATAAGTTTTTATGATTGAATTTTATTCTGAAAATCAAGAACCACAACAATTTACTATAATCAAAATATTATCTTTTTCAAAGTCAATTAAGTTTGTTAAATCAACGATATTACATGAGGATTATATCATTAATTTAAATTAATTTATCTTTAATAAAGATTAGAAAAGCCTAAAATGTTATACATTTTAGGCTTTTTATATATCTATAATTTGAAACAAAAAAAGACTACTTATCTAAGTAGTCTTTAATATTTATAGAAATTTTTTCTTTTTATTTTGCAACAAATGTTGACGCAATATTCAGTTCATCCATTTGTGTTTGATCAATTGGAGAAGGCGCATCAATCATAACATCACGACCTGAATTATTTTTAGGGAACGCGATGTAATCACGAATTGTTTCAGAACCATCTAAAATCGATACAAAACGGTCAAAACCGAATGCTAAACCTCCGTGAGGTGGCGCTCCGTATTTGAAAGCGTTCATTAAGAAACCAAATTGCGCTTCTGCTTGTTCTGGCGTAAATCCTAATAATTCGAACATTCTTGCTTGAACTTCTTTATCGAAAATACGAATAGAACCTCCACCGATTTCATTACCATTTAAAACTAAATCATATGCATTTGCACGAACTTCACCTGGATTAGTCGCAATTAATTCCATATCCTCTGGTTTTGGAGAAGTAAATGGGTGATGCATTGCGTGATATCTTTCAGATTCCTCATCCCATTCTAATAATGGAAAATCTACAACCCATAAAGGTGCGAAAACTTCTGGATTGCGTAAACCTAAACGTTCTGCAATTTCCATACGTAAAGCCGATAATTGCGCACGTACTTTATTTGTATTACCAGACATTACTAACATCAAATCACCTGGTTTTGCATCCATACGCTCAGCCCAAGCAGCTAAATCTTCTTGTGAATAAAATTTATCTACAGAAGATTTAAACGTTCCGTCTTCGTTGTAACGTGCCCAAACAAGTCCAGTTGCCCCAATTTGAGGACGTTGAACCCACTCAATTAATTTATCAATATCTTTGCGCGTGTAAGAATTACATCCTTCAGCAGCAATACCGACGATTAATTCTTGCTCATCAAATATTTTAAAATCTTTTCCTTTCGCTAAGTCTGTAATTTCACCGAATTCCATTCCAAAACGGATATCTGGTTTATCATTTCCATAACGACGCATTGCTTCTGCAAATGTCATCCTTGGAAATTGATCAAATTCTAAACCTTTGAATGTATGTAATAAATGTTTTGCTAAACCTTCGAAAACATTCATGATATCTTCTTGTTCAACAAACGACATTTCACAGTCAATTTGTGTAAACTCTGGTTGACGGTCTGCACGTAAATCTTCGTCACGGAAACATTTTACAATTTGGAAATAGCGGTCAAGACCTCCTACCATTAACAATTGTTTGAATGTTTGTGGCGATTGTGGTAATGCATAAAATTCACCTGGATTCATACGAGATGGAACCACAAAATCACGTGCACCTTCTGGTGTAGACTTGATTAAAACTGGAGTTTCAACTTCTACAAATTCTTGTGCATCTAAATATTTACGAACTTCCTGCGCAACTTTAGAGCGGAAGATTAATTTTTCTTTTACTGGATTACGACGAATATCTAAATAACGATATTTCATACGGATATCTTCTCCACCATCTGTATTATCTTCGATTGTAAATGGAGGCAATGCAGATTCATTTAAAATTGTAATGTTTTCTGCTAAGATTTCGATATCTCCTGTTGGAATGTTTGGATTTTTTGAAGCTCTTTCGATTACAGTTCCTGTAACTTGAATTACGAACTCACGTCCTAAATGACGAGCAGTTTCAAATAATTCTTTCGAAGAACGTTCTTCATCTAAGATGATTTGTGTGATTCCGTAGCGATCACGTAAATCGATCCACATCATAAAACCTTTGTCACGTAGCGTTGATACCCAACCGCTTAACGTTACTTTTTCATTAATGTTGGCTTGTGTTAATTCACCACAAGTATGAGTTCTAAACATTTGTCGTCAAATTTATAAGACAAAGGTAGAGTTTTGAGGTGAAATAAAGAAGTTATATAACTTTTTTGATGAAATAATTTTAAGAAAAAAGCGATTCAAAATTGAATCGCTTTTTTACTATTATGAATTTTGATTTCTCAACTTACTATGTTTATAACCGTATGTAAAATAAATTGTCAAACCAATTGCGATCCAAATCAAGAAAATCATCCAGTTTTTTAATCCTAATTGTGCCATCATATAAAAACAACATAACATACCTGCAAGTGGAATAATAGAAGTTCTTTTGAAAAACGTTCTAACAACCATAAAAACATAAATCATTAAGAATAGAATCATTGGAATTTTGTGTTTGAAAACATCCCAACCTTTTTCCATCTTCTTATCCTCATAAACTGGCAATTTGCTCAAAGTAGATTTGTATTGTTCTGGTGATAGTTGAGCCAAATAATCATCCAAAAATTCAATTTCAGATCCTGTTAATTCATTAATTGTTGCATAAGAATCTTTTAGTTCTTTTGGCGTTAACGAACTTACAAAATGTTCAACTGGCATAGGTTGCGGTTTATTCGTAAAGAAATCAATCGAATCATCTTTAAACGTTGTTGCGCATAAAAATACAATCACCGCAGTTACAATTGGCATAATGTATTTTGCATTGATAAAAGGCGTTTTAAAATTTCCTCTTTTCGCATTTGGATCAGCATCCATACGAAGTACAGCCGCACAAACCAACACAAAAGCAAACAAAGTTCCGATAGAACAAGCATCAACAACCAATTCTAAATCTGTAAATAAAATAGGAATACCTACAACAAATCCAGTAAAAATAGTCGCAAAAGATGGTGTTTTAAATTTTGGGTGAATAGTAGAAAATTTCTTTGGTAATAAACCATCGCGAGACATTGTCATCCAAATACGAGGTTGCCCAATTTGAAAAACAATAAATACACTCGCCATCGCTACTACAGCCGAAAAAGCAATAATTCCTGCCAACCACTTTAAATCTTGAATTTTATCAAAAACATACGCCAAAGGATCTCCAACATTCAATTCAGAATAATGAACCATTCCCGTAATTACTAAAGCAATCAGCACATATAAAACAGTACAAATAATGATAGACGCAAAAATTCCACGAGGCAAATCTCGCTTCGGATCTTTACATTCTTCCGCAGTTGTGCTAATCGCGTCAAACCCAATATAAGCGTAAAAAACAGACGAAACTCCAGCCAAAACGCCTCCTACTCCATTCGGTGCAAAAGGATTCCAATTATCTGGATTCACATAAAAAGCGCCAACCACAATTACCAAAAGCACCACTGCTAATTTTAACACAACCATTGCGTTACTTGCTTTTCTCGATTCATTAATACCGCGATAAACCAAAGCTGTAATCAAAAAAGTAATGATTAATGCAGGAATATCCACCACTAAATTGAATCCTAAATATGGTGCATCTTTGAAAGCTAAATATTTTGGGATTTCTTGTGCATAAGGCGAATTCGCAATTCCTTCTAATGTTTTACCTTTCGCTAATTCATTCGAAACAAATTCAAAACCTTCTCTCGCCGTAAAATAATCCATTGTCATCCATTCTGGCAGATGTAATCCCATTCCGGAGAGCAAGGTGGTAAAATAATCACTCCACGAAATCGCGAGCACAATATTCCCAATCGCATATTCCATAATCAATGCCCAACCAATTACCCAAGCAAATAATTCTCCAAATGCAACATAGCTATAGGTATACGCACTACCCGAAACAGGCACTAACGAAGCAAATTCTGCATAAGCAAAAGCTGTAAAACCACAGGCAATTGCCGTAAAAATAAAAAGGAAGATAACTGCTGGACCGCCCTCGAAACTTGCTCGACCAATGGTACTAAAAATACCAGCTCCAACAATTGCGGCGATACCAAAACCTGTTAAATCTCGAACACCTAAGGTTCTTTTCATTGTAGACGTGTTCTTTGCAGACTCTGCTAAAATGGATTCGACAGATTTTTTTCTGAATAATTGTGACATAATTTATTTAAAAACGGGCAAATATAAAAAAGACAATCCCAAAATCGGATAGAATCCGTATAAATATTGGTTTTTTATTCAAATTTTCTTTTTTATTCTGCTTGGTTAGATTAATTTTAAATTTAATTCAAAAAATTAACATGAAACAATTTTTATTTGCAATTGCTTTAGCTGCTACTTTAGTAAGTTGTGATTCTACAAAACCAATTTCTCAGGAGAAATATCAAAAGAGTCTTGTAAAATATACAGATAAAATTTCTGAAGCGGAATTAAAAAAACAGCTTTATATTATTGCTGCGCCTGATATGGAAGGTAGAAATGCTGGTACGGAAGGAGAAATAAAAGCGGGGAATTACATTTCAAATTATTACAAAGAATTAGGAATTAATGGTCCAAATAATAATTATTTCCAAATTATTCCTGCTGCTACTTTTAGTCGAGTAAAAGGTCAAATGAGAAATGTAATGGGATTCATCAAAGGTTCAGAAAAACCAGAAGAAATTGTAGTAATTTCTGCTCATTATGATCATGACGGAATCAAAGATGGAAAATTGTATCCTGGTGCTGATGATGATGGTTCTGGAACTGTTGCAGTAATGGAAATTGGTCGTATTTTCCGCGAAGCTGAGAAGAAAGGAATCCGTCCAAAACGTTCGGTTTTATTGTTACATGTTTCTGGTGAAGAAAAAGGGTTATTGGGTTCTAAATATTATTCGGAGCATCCAATTTTTCCTTTAGCAAATACAATTGCAAATGTTAATATTGATATGATTGGGCGCGTAGATTATGAGCACAACGAAAAAACAAGAGATTTTGTGTATGTTATTGGATCTGAAATGTTGTCTTCTGACTTACACAAAGCTGTTTTAGCTGCAAACAATGGATTGGGAATTAATTTGGATATGCGTTACAATACGCCAGATGATCCAAATCGTTTTTATTATCGTTCTGACCACTACAACTTTGCAAAACATAACATTCCATCTGTTTTCTTTTTTAACGGTGTTCACGATGATTACCACAAACCAGGCGATACGCCAGATAAAATTGAATATGATTTATTGACGCGTCGTACAAAATTAGCTTTCAATACAATTTGGATTTTAGCAAACGCCGAAAATAGACCAGTTGTAGACAAAGAATCTCCAATGCCTTCGACAAGATAGTTGAGAGAATTATAATACATTCCTAAAAGCATTTACATTTAAGTAAATGCTTTTTTTTATTGTTAATTTTTATATCGAATTATTTGCAGACAATCAACTAACGTAATTAATTGATTATAAACGGATAAAATAAATTTCGTTTTATATATTTAGGTATTAATATAAATCTAAAAACTATGCCAATCACAAACTTAAACAACAAACACTTATCTACTGATAAAATAAAACAAGCACAAACAGCAATAGAACAACTCGCTTTAGCCGTCAAAGAAATTGATATTAACCTAACGTCAAACGAACGCCAAAAATATGGAAGTATTAATGAGAAAAATAAATTAATCGTTCATAAAGTATATGATTATTTTCAAAATCAACCACAATTATCTTCTCCAGAAGTAAATTGGATAGAATTTGCAAAAGATTATACAAGTCGACAAAATCTAGAAGTTTTAATTTCTCAGTTAGAAAATATTACGACTCAACTACGTAATGCTAAAATTTTGCACGATTTTGATAATTATCAAGCTGCACTTACAGATTATGCTTATACGACCTATAAAGCAAGCACTTCTGTCTCTGGTTACGAAACAAAACGGAATGAAATAAGTCAATTTTTTGCAAAGAAAAAAGGAGGTTCTACTTCAACATCACCAGATACTATGTAATAATATCTATTATTTAATAAAGAAGAGTAAATTGTATTGATTTACTCTTCTTTTTGATTTAGAGACTATATTGTTTGTATTTTTCACTTCTATTTTTTAGTTATTTACTCCTTCATTTAGGTTATGAAATATAAATTCATAGTTCTAAACTTAAATTTTTAGCTTTATTACTTATTTTTTTAGGTTTTTAACCACAAATTTTAAGTTCTTGACTAAACTAATAGGCTTAAATAATAAAATAATTGACTCCTGAACCTAAAGAAAGTAGTCTTTTACCTGAAATTAGGTATTATTTAATATCTTTTATCTAATTAGAAATATGTAATCTATATACCCGTCATGCATTTTGATAATTTTAGCAATTAAACCGTCAATTCGAGTGAAATTCTGTAAGAATTTTGCATTGAGAATAAGGTTTTAGAAAATAAAATTCTATTCTCGATACAATTTTTATTCATTTCATTTCTAAAAATCACTCGAATTGACGAATTTTAATTCAAAATGCACAACGGATTTATCTATTATAAAATGAGAAAAGTAAAAGTAATTAACTTTAGTTACTTATATAGGTCAGTTTAATATCATCATTTTTTTAAAAACTATATTGTCGCAATTCCGTAACTTTGAGGAACAATAAAAAAACAAACAATGAATAACGATATTCTTAATTTGGAACCAAAAGCAATCTGGAAAAACTTCTCAGCATTGAACTCAGTTCCAAGACCTTCTAAAAAAGAAGAAAAAGTTCGTCAGTTTATCATCAAATTTGGTGAAGACTTAGGTTTACCTGTCGAAACAGACGAAGTAGGAAATGTTTTGATCAAAAAAGCTGCGTATCCAGGAATGGAAGACCGTAAAAAAGTGGTGATGCAATCGCATTTGGATATGGTTTGTCAAAAAAATAATGATGTAACATTCGATTTTGAGACACAAGGAATTGAAATGTTGATTGAAGATGGAAAATTTGTTACGGCAAATGGAACAACTTTAGGTGCTGATAACGGAATTGGAGTTGCAACAATTATGTCAATTTTAGAATCGAAAGATATTCCTCATCCAGCTATTGAAGCTTTCTTTACAATTGACGAAGAAACTGGAATGACTGGTGCTTTAGGTTTGAAAGCAGGATTTTTATCTGGAAAAATTTTGTTGAATTTAGATACAGAAGAAGATGACGAATTAGACATTGGTTGCGCTGGTGGTGTTGATGTTACGGCTACAAAAACTTACACTAAAGAAGCTACTAAAGGAACTGCTTTTACCTTAACATTAAAAGGTTTGAACGGTGGACACTCTGGAATGCAAATTCACGAAGGTCTAGGAAATTCGAACAAATTGATTGCTCGTTTATTAAATGCTGCAACTGAATTTGGTTTACAAATCGTGCATATGGAAGGTGGAAGTTTACGCAACGCTATTCCTCGCGAGTCTTGGGCTAACATTGTAATTCCTTCTGACAAAGTGGATGCTTTCAAAGCGTCTTACGAAACTTTACGCGCAGAAATTATTGAAGAATACGAAACGAAAGAACCTAAAATGGTGATTACGTTAGAACCAACTGATGCAACTGATGCAATGTCAGCACAAGATTCTAAAGTTTTTGTTCAAACAATTATGGCAGCTTTCAATGGTGTTTACAGAATGAGTCCAGACGTTGAAGGTTTAGTAGAAACGTCTAACAATGTGGCTCGTGTAGAAGTTATTGATGGTAATGCTCGTGTTTTATGTTTAACTCGTTCTTCTATAGAATCAGGTAAAGAAGCATTAGCGCAAACATTAAAAGCTGGATTCGAATTAGGTGGTTTTGAGGTTAAATTCTCAGGATCTTACCCTGGTTGGAAAGCAAATACTCATTCAGAAATTTTAGAATTGATGAAAGGTATTTATGTTTCAAAATTCGGAGAAGAACCAAAAGTTGTAGCATGTCACGCTGGTCTAGAATGTGGAATTATTGGAACAAATTATCCTGGTTTGGATATGATTTCTTTCGGTCCAAATATCTCTGGCGCTCACTCTCCTGACGAAAAAGTAGAAATTGCTTCAGTTCAAAAATTCTGGGATTATTTATTAGATATTTTAAAAGATATTCCAAACGATGGTCCAGTTGATTACAGCTGTGCAAATTCAAAAAATATATAATTTAAGCTGAAAATTTAATCTAAAGACCACTTTTACAAGTGGTCTTTTTTTTTATATATTTTAATCTTAATTTTAGTTATTATTAAACATAATTAAATGTCATCAAATCGATATCCTCAGCGCATTGTTTGTTTAACCGAAGAAGGAACCGAAATTCTATATAACATTAACGAACAACATCGTTTAGTAGGAATTAGTGGTTTTACGTATCGTCCGCCACAAGCGCGAAAAGAAAAACCTAAAGTTTCGACTTTTTTAGATGCAAAATTTGAAGATATTATCAATTTGAAGCCAGATTTGGTTGTAGGATATTCGGATTTACAAGCTGATATTGCAGCAGAATTAATTAGAAGAGGAATTAATGTTTTTATTTTTAATCACCGAACAATTGACGAAATTTTAAATATGATTTTGCAATTTACGTCATTGATTGGTTGCCAAGAAAAAGGTTTAAAATTAGTCGAATCTTACGAAAAAAAACTCGAAGAAGTAAAACAACAAGCTGCTCTCCTTTCCTATCATCCAACTGTTTTTTTTGAAGAATGGGACGAACCAATTATTTCGGGAAGTGCTTGGGTAAATGATTTGATAGAAATTGCTGGTGGAAAATTAGCTTTTCCAGAACTCAAAAATAAAGCTTTGGCAAAAGATAGAATTTTGTTAGACGAACAAGTAATAGAACGAAATCCTGAAATTATTATCGGTTCTTGGTGTGGAAAAATGTTTAAACCAGAAAAAGTAAAACAACGAATTGGTTTTGAAAATGTAAAAGCTGTACAACAAAATCATCTTTACGAAATAAAATCTGAATTGATTTTACAACCTGGTCCTGCTGCGTTAACCGATGGTTTGGATAAAATTGATTATATTATTAAAAATTACAATTGAATCTCCAATAACATGTGGAAATTGTAATAAATCTGTTCCACTATACAAACTTCCTGTTTATTACGATTATGGATATTTACCAATATTAAGTTGGGAAACAAATTACCAAGCTTGTGATAATTTACAAATGAATTGCGAAGTTGGCGAGCGTTGGGCAACTAATCAAATGCAGCATATTAACTCACAATTATCTAAGCAAGGCTTAAAAATTTGTAAAGAAATAGAGAAATTAACTGGTACACCAACTTATTATTATATTTACAATTACAGAAAAATTAAGAACGATTTTACAACTAATTGTCCTAACTGTAATAATAACTGGAAACTAAAAAGTCAATTATTTAATTTTTATGATTACAAATGTGATCATTGTAAAATTATTTCAACAATCACAATGAATTCATAAAAAAATCCCGTTAAAAGCGGGATTTAATTTATTGCTCATTTTCCAAACGTTTTCTTTCATCAATAATAGACTTTAAACTATTATATAAATTTTTTCCCTCAGTCGAATTTAATTTATTCAAAACAAATCGTTGCCCATTAAAAAGTACAGCTCCATTATTATGACGATAAGTAGATGCGTTAATAAAATATTCTTTACCTTTCTCTATATCAATTTCTAAATATCTTTTTTCAGATAATTCATCACTAGATAAAACTAATTTTCCAATTTTTTTAATAGGAATACTAATCATCTGATTTTCTTTTATACGAACCGTTTTGTCTCCCATAACGATTTTATGTTCTGAAGAAAGCCTATTTTCTCCTTCAAATGTTACAGCTTTTCCTTCTATATAAGTACAAAGTATATGAACCATCGCGTAATCTGCTGTAGCATCAAATGTATTATCAGATTCTTGATGAAAAGTTTCCATTTCTGAAGTTGTATTATAATAAATATTTGCTTTAAGTCTATAACAAGAACTAGCATAGCTTGGTTCTTTAATCTCACTTATTAAAAGAATATTTCCATTGTTCTTTTTTGTTTGTTCAATAGCATTATTAAGAACTTCTCCTTTAGAGCATTCAGTTGAAAAACCTGAATCACCTATCTTAATACTTCCTAATAAAATTGATTTCGAAGGTAAATCCTCCTCATTATAAATCACTAAAACTTCTTTATTCTCTAATTCATTTGTACTCTGATTAATTAATTTTGTTTTTACAGAGGATCCGCAACTAAATAAAAATAACATTAACAAACAATAATATATATACTTCATCCTTTTTTTATCAAATATAACAAAAAAAAATCCCGCTTTCAGCGGGATTTAATTTATTGTATAATATTGACTTCTCGAACCAATGTTACACCATATTTGGCTTTCACATCTTCTATAATTCGTTCAGATAAATCATATATTTCACGTCCAGTTGCATTTCCATAATTCACCAAAACCAAAGCTTGTTTATCATGAACTCCTGCATCACCAAAACGTTTTCCTTTCCAACCTGCATGTTCTATTAACCAACCTGCAGCTAACTTAACACCTGAATCAGTTTTGTAATGAGAAATTTCTGGATGAAGTTTTTCTATTTCAGCAAATTCTTCATTCGAGATGACAGGATTTTTAAAGAAACTTCCTGAATTTCCTATTTGTGAAGGATCTGGTAATTTACTTTGACGAATTTTGATCACAGCTGCACTAATTTCTTGAATCGTTGGATCAAAAATTTGTTCCTTTTCCAATTCAGATTTTATTGCGCCATATTCCACATGAAGTTTGTGATTCTTCTTCGTCAACTTAAATGTAACCGCTACCAAAACATATTGTCCTCTCAATTCATTTTTGAAAACAGATTCGCGGTAACCAAAATGACATTCTTCATTTGTAAAAGTACGTTCATCACCCGTTTCCAAAACTAATGTTTGAACTTCTTCGATATAATCTTTGACCTCAACGCCATACGCACCAATATTTTGCATCGGCGCCGTACCAACATTTCCAGGAATCAACGAAAGATTTTCTAATCCTCCAAAATCATTTTGCAACGTCCATTCAACAAAATTGTGCCAATTCTCGCTTCCTTGCGCTTTTACGTACACAAAATCATCATCTTCATTGATAATTTCGATTCCTTTCAAATTCAATTTTAACACAATTCCCGGAAAATCGTCTACAAAAAGCATATTACTTCCTCCACCAATAAATAAAATCGGTAAATCTTTTTGACGACGAAAAACCAACACTTTTCGCAAATCTTGAATAGTCGCAACATCAGCAAAATATTTTGCTTTTGCTTCTATTCCAAATGTGTTATATAATTTTAATGAATAATTTTCGATGATTTCCATCTTCTTATTTTTCTTATGATCTAATTGTTCCTGGATATTGTTCTAAAGCTTCTTTCAAGATTTCAACAGAACGAACCAAATCTTCTTCTTTCAGAACATAAGCCAAACGAACTTCTTGAATTCCTGAATTTGGAGTTGAATAAAATCCTGCTCCTGGCGCCAACATTACTGTTTCTCCATTTGACGAGAAAGATTCTAATAACCAAATTGCAAATTTCTCTGCGCTATCAACTGGTAATTGAATCATACAGTAGAAAGCCCCTTTTGGATTTGGGCAAACCACTCCCGGAATTTGCTGTAAACCTGCAACTAATGTATTGCGACGTTTTAAATATTCTGTACGACAATCTTCGAAATAAGTTCCAACATTTCTGTGGGCTAAAGTTGCAATGTATTGAGAAATTTCAACAGGACTTAAACGCGCTTGTGCATATAACATTGCAGCTTTTAAGAATTTCTCGTTACGTGTAATCAAAGCTCCAGAACGTGCTCCACATAAAGAAAAACGTTTCGATTCTGAATCAATTACAATTGCATTATCTTTCAATTCTGGAAAACTTAAAACAGATGTAAATTCTTCTTCTGTATATAAATATTCTGCATAAACTTCATCCGCAATTAAATAAATATCATGTTTAAGAACTAATTCTTTCAATTGATTTAATTCTTCTTTCGAATATACATATCCAGTTGGATTTCCAGGATTACAAATTAAAATTGCACGTGTTTTATCTGTAATTTTTTTCGCAAACTCCTCAACAGATGGTAAAGCAAAATTATTTTCGATTGTAGATGGAACAGGAACAATATTTACATCATTTTCACATGTAAATCCGTTATAATTTGCATAAAAAGGTTCTGGAATAATAATTTCATCACCTGGATTTGCAATAATTCCGAAGATAAATAATAAAGCTTCCGAACCTCCTAACGTTGCAATAAAATTTTCTGGCGTTAATTCAATTCCACGATTTGTAAAATAATCTGCCAAAGCTTGACGATATTCCAACGTACCTTCTGAGTGCGTATAAGAAATAATGTTTGAAGGAAAATTTTTCAATCCTTCTAAAACAGCTTTTGGCGACTCAATATCAGGTTGTCCAATATTTAAGTGATAAACTTTCGTTCCTCTTTTTTTCGCTGCATCTGCGTAAGGCACCAACTTTCTGATTGGAGAAGCTGGCATATTTTGTGATTTTTCAGATAATATTAACATTTATTGTAATTTTTTAAATTTGATTTGAATTCTTTGGTATTGTTTTTGTAATTTTAAAGTGTAAATATAAAAAACGTTTAATCTCAAAAAAAACTTTATTATGAGTAAATTAAATAATGCAACTAAATTATTAGCAGGTTTAGCAATCGGAACAGCAATCGGAGCAGTAGTAGGTTTATTATATGCACCAGAATCAGGAAAAGACACTCGCAAAAAATTAAAAAAAGAAGCTGACAAATACAAAAAAGAGTTAGACAAATACGCGAATGATTTTTCTGATAAAGCGAAAAAAACTAAAAAAGAATTAGAAGCTAAATTAGACGAAGTAAAATCAAAATTAGCAGAACAAAAAGACGAGTTTGTAGCAAAAGCGAAAGAAGCTGGAAAAGATTTAAAATCTAAAGCAAACCAAACAAAAGAAGATTTAAAAGACGAATTTCAAGAAAACGTAGGAGTTTAATTTCTCCGAAATACAACATTCCTTAAAATTTATAATTAACTTTGTCTGAAATAAATCATTTTTATGTTTAATGAACTAAAAGTTTATATTAATAATAGAATAACTTTAGCTAAATACGATCTCGTAGATTCGCTGAGTAATATGTTGGCGAGCGGTATTTATGTATTAATTATTGCTGTGTTTTCTTTATTTCTATTATTATTAGGAAGTTTAGCATTAGGATTTATTTTAGGAGGTTATTTTAATGATACAGGATTAGGTTTTCTTGCTGTAACTGGAATTTATTTCTTGATGATGGTTCTTTCTATTTTATTTAGAAAGAAATTAAAACTTTTCTTGACAAATATTGCCGTAGAAAACGCTATGGAAGCCATGTCTAACCACGATGATGACGAAGACGACGATGAAGAATAAAGAACAAATGTCTGCGATAAAAAATTTAGACGATTTGCGAATGGCAAAACGTAAACTAAAATTGCAAATGAAAGTTGCTGAAAATAAGCACGAAAATTCATTTGTAAACAAAGCAGTTAATCTTGTAACAAATTTAAAATCTGATACAAGTTTCACTTCTTCTAAAGTTGAAAGCGCATTAAATTGGGCTGGAGATAAAGCTTCAAAAAAATATCCGATGAAGGGAGTCACAAAAATTCTAATTTCTGGATTGATTATGATAGCGGTTCCAATTATTACGAGTAAAATTCAGGAATATATAGAAGAAAAATTATAAAATTATTTGATATTAAAAAACCACTTCAAACGAAGTGGTTTTTTTGTGTGTTAATTTTAAGCTCGACTAATATTTTTCGTGAAAATATTCGTTTGGTATAATCGTTTTGTTCTTTTTATCTACAGCTTCTTGATTTCGCAATTCCACACGACGTATTTTTCCTGAAATTGTTTTTGGTAAACTCTCTACAAACTGTACAATACGCGGAATTTTATAACGTGCTAAATGCTCTTCTGTATATCTAAAAATATCTTTTGCTAATTCTTCCGACGCTTCATGTCCAGGCGCTAAAATCACGAAAGCTTTTACAGCATTACTGCGTAAATCGTGCGGACTTGCCACAACAGCAGCTTCCATAATTGCATCATGCTCCAACAAAGCACTTTCTACTTCAAATGGTCCTACACGAAAATCAGACGCTTTTATCACATCATCATCACGCCCAACAAACCAAACATAGCCGTCTTCGTCCTTATAAGCTTTGTCTCCAGTATAATATAATCCATGTTTGAAAACTTTCATCATTTTATCTTTCTGAATCAAATAAGTTTTGAAAATTCCATTGATGGTTTCTTCATTATGCACAACACAAATATTTCCTTCTTCGCAATCTTGCACAATATTTCCATCATCATCTGCAATCACAATATCATATAAAAACGCAGGTTTTCCCATCGATCCGTATTTAATCTTTTCATTTGGCAAATTCGCTATCATGGCAGTAGACTCTGATTGTCCGTAACCATCACGAATCGTAATTCCTGTACCTTCTTTCCAGACATCAATAATTTCGGGATTAAGAGGTTCACCAGCTGAAACACATTGACGAAGTTTGAAATCATAACTTTTCAAATCTTCTAAAATCAATACACGCAAAGCTGTTGGCGGCGCGCAAAAGGTTGTTACACCCAAATCTTGAATAGTTTGTAATTGTTCTTTCGGAACAAATTTATCTGCATGATAACCCAAAATTGTCGCACCCATATTCCACGGAGCAAAGAAACTACTCCAAAAGAATTTCGCCCAACCTGGTTGAGAAATATTGTAATGCAAATCGCCTTTTTTCATTCCTACCCAAGAAGATGTCGTGAAACCTCCAAGCGGATAAGTGTAATGCGTATGCACCACAACTTTCGGCATTCCTGTCGTTCCCGAAGTAAAGAAATAGAATAAATCATCGTCAGGTTTTGTATCTACAGCCTCAGCTTGTGTAGATTCTTTCCATAACTCATTGATATTTGTCCAACCTTCTCTCTCGCCTTCTGTAATTAATTTTACCTTAATCTTTTTATCAAATTTTGTTTCTGCTTCATCTATTTTCGATGCATTTGCTTGATCTGCTAAAGCAACTTCTGGAAACGAAGATTCGAATCTAAAGGTTAAATCTCTTGCTTCTAAAGTTGTTGCAGCTGGAATAATAATTAATCCACCTTTGATAGAAGCCAAATAACCAATCCAAGTAATTGGTAATAATGGAACTTGAGAAAACATTTTGTCTCCTTGTACAATTCCTTTGTTTCTTAAATAGTTTAAGAATTGATTGTATTTATCAGCTAAATCCTGAAAAGTATAATCTTCTCGTTGTTCATTATACTTCCAAATTAAACCTTTTTGAGTTCCTAATTGAGCTACATTGTAAGGTTCGAAAATATCCTTTACCCAATTGAATTTTTCAGGTTTAAAAATTTTAATGTCTTTTAATTGCGCATAATTCTCTTCTTCGATGGATAATCGAATAGAGCTAAACAATTCTTGTACTGTCATTTATTTGTGGTTTTGAATAAATATAGAAAAATTATTTATTCAAACAGAAGTTTTATCAATAAAAAAAGGATGATTTAATAAAATCATCCTTTTTGTTATTTTTTATTGAGAATATATTAATCTCTACCTCTTCTTGAGTTTCCTGTTCTATTACGGTCTCCTCCGCGGTAACCACCACGATCTCCACCTCTAGAATCACGGTCACGATCTCCTCCACGGAATCCACCTCTGTCTCCTCCGCGATCACGATCTCCACCACGATAACCTCCACTTCTTTCGCGGTCATTATCACGACGGCTATTGAAACCACGTCCGCGAGAATCTCCTCTGTCATTACGACGACGATCTCCACCACGACGCTCACCATCACCACGTCTAGGTTCTGGTTTAGAGATTTGAACATCTAAATCTGCTCCATCACGTTGTGCATCTTTGAAAGATTCTAACACTAATGATTCGAATTGTGTATCAACTTCGAAGAAAGAGAAATTACGTAAAATTTCAATTTTTCCGATTTCGATGTTACGATTACGTGTTTGCTCGTTAATTAAACCAATTAAGTTTGGAACACGTAAATTGTGTTTTTGACCAATATTAATAAAGAAACGAGAGAAATCACGTCCACCACGACGGTTAGAAGAACGATCTCCTCTATCACCACGATCTCCTTCAGAAGAAATATCTTTCGTGTTTTTGTAATATTCTAAGAATGAATTGAACTCAACTGTCATGAAACGTTTTAATAAATCGTCACGATCTAAGTTTGCCAATTTTTCGTTTACAGTTTCCATGTAAGGCTCGATTAATTCTTCATCAACTTCGATATTTTCGATTTTATCGATTAAAGAAATTAAACGTTTTTCACAGATTTCGGCTCCAGTTGGTACATTTTTAGGCTCGATTTTAGAAGCAATTAATTTTTCTAAATCTCTAATTTTACGCGCTTCACGTCCTCCTGAAATAATGATAGAAATTCCTTTGTTACCCGCACGTCCTGTACGTCCTGAACGGTGTACATAAACTTCTGGATCATCTGGTAAATTGAAGTTGATTACGTGAGTCAACTCATTTACGTCAATACCACGAGCAGCAACGTCTGTTGCAACAAGGATTTGAATATTTTGGTTACGGAATTTCTCCATCACGTGATCACGTTGTGATTGTGATAAATCTCCATGTAATGCGTCTGCATTGTAACCATCTTGCATCAATTTATCTGCTACGTCTTTCGCTTCGCGACGAGTTCTACAGAAAACGATACCATAAATATTTGGGTAATAATCGGCCAAACGTTTTAAAGCTAAGTAACGATCAGAAGAACGTACTAAGTAAACGTGATGCTCGATATTTTTTGATGCAGTATTTACTTTACTTACAGCAATCTCAACTGGATTGTGCATATATTCTGAAGCGATACGACGAACCTCTGAAGGCATTGTAGCTGAGAA
The DNA here is from genome assembly GCF_002484185.1 of Empedobacter sp. UBA7620. Lineage (NCBI taxonomy): Bacteria > Pseudomonadati > Bacteroidota > Flavobacteriia > Flavobacteriales > Weeksellaceae > Empedobacter > Empedobacter sp. UBA7620. Next base: position 83,875 of record NZ_DLJI01000022.1, read on the forward strand.
TAATAAAGTTTGTTTTTCTTCTGGAGTTGTTTCTAAGATAGAATCAATTTCGTCACGGAATCCCATGTTCAACATCTCATCAGCCTCATCTAAAACTGTCCAAGTGATGTCATTAATTTTTAATGCGCCACGTTTGATTAAGTCCATTGTACGACCTGGCGTTCCTACAACGATTTGCGGATTATCTTTTAATCCTCTAATTTGTTTAACGATGTCAGCACCACCGTAAACTGCCTGTACACGTACTCCACGCATATCTGCAGAAAAAGATTCTAATTCTTTTGCAATTTGTAAACATAATTCACGAGTAGGACACAAAATAATTGCTTGTACTGATTTTGAATTGCTGTCTAATTGATTTAAAACCGGAAGCCCGAATGCTGCAGTTTTTCCTGTACCTGTTTGCGCCAATGCAATAACATCTTGATCTGATGAAAGGATTTGAGGAATAGCTTTTTCTTGAATTGGAGATGGGTTAACGAAGCCCATTTTCTCAATTGCAGTTAGGATTTCTTCTTGAAGTCCTAATTCTTTGAATGTAATCATGTTAGATACGATACCGAGATAATGAAATTCATTTATATTCCATATCACCGGTTTTATTTTAAATTATTTAACCAACAGATATGAAAGAATAAAATTAAATGGCTGAGCAGCCTAAAAAATCCCTAAATGAATATTCTTTAACATCCGTACCTTAACTCTAAAAGGCTGTGCAAATGTAAGGATTATTTTTGAAATACACAACACACATTCATAATCCTTACAATTAATACACATAATATTATTTTATTGATAATGAATAAATTACTAACAGTCTGCAATATTTACAGCAACTGCCAAACCTCCTTCGGAAGTTTCTTTGTATTTATTATTCATATCTTTTGCAGTTTCCCACATCGTATTCACAACTTTATCTAACGGAACTTTCGCAGTCAATGGATCTGTATCTAGTGCTAATTCTGCCGCATTTATCGCTTTAATCGCTCCCATTGTGTTACGCTCGATACAAGGAATTTGAACTAAACCTCCAATCGGATCACAGGTTAAACCTAAATGATGTTCCATTGCAATTTCGGCAGCCATCGTTACTTGCGCAGGAGTTCCTCCCATTAATTCGCATAATGCAGCTGCAGCCATAGCCGAAGATACACCAATCTCAGCTTGACAACCTCCCATTGCCGCAGAAATAGTTGCTCCTTTCTTAAAAATAGAACCAATAACTCCTGCTGTTGTTAAGAATTGTTCAATCTCTTTTTGACCAGCTTTATGATTTTCGATTACCAAATAATACATCAAAACTGCTGGAATAACTCCTGCACTACCATTTGTAGGAGCTGTTACAACTCTACCTAACGAAGCATTTACTTCATTAACAGCAAGAGCAAAACAACTTACCCATTTCAAGATTTGACGAAAATATACTTTGGTTTTTCGGATTGAAGCAATCCATTCTTGTGGATTAAAATAAGGTGTTGCTCCAACCAAATTCTTGTGCATATCGTAAGCACGACGTTTCACGTTCAATCCGCCTGGTAAAATACCTTCTGTATGACAACCAATATACATACACTCTAACATGGTATTCCAAACACGCATTAATTCGTGGTGAATTTCATCTTCAGTTCGAATTGTTTTTTCATTCTCGAACATAATTTCAGAAATCGATTTATTTTCTTTCGAACAAAATTCTAATAATTCTGTTGATGTATTAAATAAATATGGAAAAGCACAAGTGACATCTGTATTGGTAGCACTATCATCCTCTTTTGTAATAAATCCTCCCCCTATCGAATAAAACGTAGAAGATAATTCTTCGTTCTCATAGAAAGCTGTAAACATCATTCCATTAGCGTGAAAAGATAAAAACTCACGATTGAAAACGATATCAGTTTCGGGATTAAAATCAATTAAAAATTTATTTCCAAAATTTAATTGTTTATTTGTATTGATTGTATTAATAATATTCGAAATATCATCAACAGGAATATATTCAGGATCAGCACCGCTTAACCCTAACATTACTGCATAATCAGTTGCATGTCCTTTACCCGTAAGCGATAAAGAGCCGTACAAATCTACACGAACTTTTGTAATTTTATTAAAGATAGATGCAGCATCCAATTCTTTCAGAAAAGCTTCTGCAGCGCGCCAAGGACCTAAAGTATGCGAACTTGAAGGACCAACGCCAATTTTGAGCATATCAAATACTGAAATACAATCCATTTTGTACTTTTAATTTATATTTTTTCCACACAAGACAAATATAGCCGTTAAATTCTCATATTCACTTTATTTAAGCAGTTTTTTTATCAACTTAAACAATTAACATGCTTAAAATATTCATATTGAATGATATTAATACAAATAATTCAGCATCAAAAAAAGAGGTCACAACTAATTGTAACCTCTTTTCTAGACTTTATTAAGTTTTTATTTAAACTTGTGCCAATATGGATAGATAATCGCTAAACCATAACCTATAAACACAAATAATGTAAACATGGTAAAAAGTGTTCCATCTGCCATAAATTCGGGCTGCATTGCTGCTGACACAAATAATGATGTCACAACCATATATACACCAATTCTTTTATAAGATTTCACTAAAAAGATACCTATCAATGCAATAACTCCTAAAACAAGAGTCGAAATTGGATACCATTTTGGCATTTCTGGCGCATCTTCGTTCATCATTTGGCGGAACAAATAATCATTTGTCACCAATAATTGATAACCACGATAAAGAATACTCAAAATCAAGAAAACCATTATAAAGATCATTGACTTGAAAAGGAATGATGTTTTGTTTCCTTCGTGTTTCAAATCTTTTGTTTTGGTATTATCCGACATTAAAACTTTTGTGTCAAAAATATCGTCACGTTCTTGATTTTGTTCTACTTTTTGATCTGTCATAGCTTTATTTTAAAATAAGAAATCATATCCTTTCAAACTCAATTTTTCGTATTTTTCTTCATCAAAACGATACAATTTAGATACTTTACGATGTTGTTTAGGATCTGTTGTATTACCTGTTTCGATAATTAAATTTGAGTTAAAGATTTTCTTTCTAAAGTTACGTTTATCCAACTCACGATTCAAGGCTTTTTCATACAAACTTTGCAATTGCGCAATTGTAAACTCATCTCCAAGTAAGTTAAATCCTACTGGACGACGTTTTACACGACGTTTCACACGCTCTTTTGCATATTTTACAATCTCATTGTGATCAAAAGCCAAATCCGGAACACGGTCGTAAGCATACCATTCTCCACCTTGTGTTTTCACTTTTTCCTCTATTTGAGGTGTCAATTTAACCAAAGCGTAATAAGCAACATTTACAACACGTCCTAATGGATTACGAAAAACTTTTGTAAAAGCTTTCAATTGTTCAATATATGTTTGATGCTCATCGTAAGCAATTTTCTCAATCAACAATTCGTGAATTGCTTGATCGTTACTTACCGTTGGCGCAATATATTTTCCTGGCAAAACCAATGCTCCTTTGAAAGGATCGTTTAGTTTTTTGTACACCAATATTTTGAGATCTTCTCCATCAAACCCGAAAAGTACGAGACTTGAACATAGAGCGACCTGAAAATATTTTTCTTTTTCTTCGTCTGTCATTTTGTGGGATGATTAATAAATTGAAATTTATTTTTAATGAAAAATTGAATGCATCAATCTATTTTTATCGTTAAAAGATTCTTCTAACGAAATCATAGATTCTGTTCTCAATACATCATCAATTTGATCAATTTTGTAGATAACATCTTTCGCATCAGAAGTATCTCTTGCACGAATTTTACAGAAAATATTATATTTCCCAGACACAACGTGAACCACTGTTACGTTAGGAATTTTATATAATTCATCTATCACTTTCTGAGTTTTGTTTGTTTTTGTAAGTAACAATCCTACATACGCAACAAACTGATAACCCATTTTATCATAATCTGTAATTAGTGTAGTTCCTTTGATGATTCCAGCCTCCTCTAATTTCTTGACACGTACGTGAATAGTACCAGCAGAAACATTCATTTTCTTTGCAATTTCTGTAAATGGCATTCTTGTATTGTCAATCAAATACATCAAAATTTTCTTATCAACATCATCAATTATGTTATTCATTTTCCTAATTTTTGATTATTATTATTATTTTAATAAAAAATCGAATTAATTTTTAGCAAAATTATAAATAAAACAAACAAACTTCAAAATATTTTTTAATGATTTATTTAATATTTTACTTTTGTTATAATAATAGTTCGAAAAAGAAAGAACTAATCACTTTTGTTTGTTTGCGCGAGTTTATTGTCTAACCACAATAAACTCATTTTTTTTTATTTAATTTTGACTAAACCACGACGTTTTTGTTCCACTTTAGGTTGAGTAATTTTTTGATACGTAACTTTGACCGTATCTTTTGTAGTTTGACGAGTAGAATCTATTCTTCTTTCCTCACTTTTAAACTGTTTCGGAAGGACAATCGAATCAAATCTTTCTTGCGTTTGCTCCTCTTTTTTAGCTTTTGCTTTTCGTTTATTTTCATCTAAACCTAAGAAACCTCTAAACGTTTCGAAACTTTTGTTGTATTGAATTCCAACTCCGAAACTTTGATTCAAGTTATTTTCCATTCCTGGCAATAAACCGAAAGTTGTAGGTTTTGTAAATGCTTTTAAGACCAAAGATCCATTATTCAATTTCGAGATATCATAAGAAACATCAAAATTTCCATCGAAGTTCTCTTGTACATTTCTATTATTTGTAACCGCAATTCCATACGAACCACGCAAACTTAAACGATTATTAACGCGATATGAAACCGAAGTTCTAATTTTATCATTTGTCTCTGATTGTGCACTACCACCTACGTACTCCATTTGTATATCTACATTATTTGCAATAGATGATAACATGCCCGCAATTGTCGATAAACCAATATCGGCAGCTGTACTCGTTACACCAGACTGAACAGCCGAAGCATCACCAAATTTACCTGTCAATAAGATATAACTAAACTGAAGCATCTGTTCTTCTGTATTTGAACGGAATTTTGACTGTAACTGCGAATTGATATCCGAACCTGCATTAGGAATTGTTAATCCAAAATCGATAATAGGTTTCTTCAACGTTTCGGAAATATTAATTGATAAGAGAGCATCATAAATTTGTGAATATCCTACACCTAAATAGTCTCCAACATTTGACACCGAACGTTGATATTCAGCTGTAATATTAAGCGTTGCATCGAGCGGATTTCCTGCAAATTGTACCGAAGATCCTTTTTTGATTTTAAAATCTTTCGGAATAAGAGGAAATTGTCTAAACTCATACGTTCCACTTTCTATATTATATACACCCGTAATACTCAATCCTGCTTTATTCATTAAGAATCTAAGATTTTCTGCTGTACCACGCGCTGTCGCTTTATCGTTTGTAGCTGCATCAAAAATCAAATTCACCATTGCATTTGGATACGCATTAATGTTGACATCTATCGACATTCCTTTTGGCGCATGCGGTTCATTATTTTTAGATTTTTCGTCCAGATGTTGATTAGGAACAAAACGTACCAAATTATTTTCTGACTCAATTGTTGTACTACCTGTATTTATCGTTAACTCAGAATTTCCAACAACTGTCGCATCTCCAGCAATCTCCAACTCTTCTACCGCACCAAACATGGTTACATTTCCTTTCGCAAATACTTTTCCATAAAACAATTCATTGTCTTTAATAGACGTGTTCATCACTAATAAATTTTGCGTATCGAAATCTAAGTTGAGACCCCATTTAGATAAGTTGCGGAAAAGAATTGCTCCGTCAACTTTTCCTTTTGTATTGTACGCAGTGTCTTTAAATGCAATATCATTCAACATGATAATACCTTGTCCTTTTCCTTGTTTCGAAACAAGCAATTCATTTTCTCCTTCAAATAAATAATCTGTTCCTAAGAAATTCACTTTCAAACCAAGATCTTTTGCAATCATATTTCCACTAAGATTTGGCAAATCAATTGGTCCAGTAATTTTTAAATCACCAGATAACGTTCCACGCATATTAGAGAAAACAGATTTTAAGAATCCTTCTAAGAAATCGATGTGAAACTCGTCAAAATTGACATCTACATCAACCTCAGGACCTGTCGGTTTATTAATAATATTACCATAAGCAACCAACGATTGAATTTGCTCTTTCTGTAAACTTGTTTCAAAATTAAATTGTTTATCCGCTACATTATAACCTCCTTGTAAAGTCAAATTACCAAGCTCAAAATCATTTAAACCTAACTTATCAATTTCAGCTTCAAGTGTTGGTTCTAATTTTTCTTTTGTACGAATAATATCTACTTTACCATTTGCTATACCGACAATTTTTAGATTATTCAATAATGTTTTAGGAATGATTTTTTCTAAATGCAAATCTTTAAAATCAGCATTGAAATTGTAATCTACGTTGTTATTAAATAAACCACTTACTTTTAAATATTGTTCTTCTGATTCTAATGATAAATCTTCAACTTTTAATGATTTATTAATTCGATTAAAAATTACACGATTCGAATTTGCATCATTCAAATGATTAATTGTCCATTGTGTCGAATCAATTTGTATTGTTGAAGGAGAAAATCCAAAAATCAAATCATTATTATTCTGAACTGTATGAAAAAGATTCAGATTAAATAAAATTGGATTTTTTCGACCAATATTAAAATCTGTTTTCACAATCATCGTATCATTCTTCGGAATCGAATTTACGTTAATTGCATTAATCGTTACACCACTTACTTTCAAACTATCAATCTTCGCATTCAACGTTGGCAACTCCGCAATTGTGTTTAGATTAACATTAGATTGGAACAATTGAATTCCTGCATATTTTATTCCAGGCGTATCCAAAGTCGCTTCCAACTGATTTTTCGTACCATCAATATAACCTTTTACATGCGTATCAGGTTCAATCGAAATAGATGAATCGATATATTGTAATAAATTTTCTTGCACATAAACATCAAACGAAAAAGCCTGATTTGGCGAAACTTTTTTATGACGGAAAGATGGAACTAAATCTACAAGCGAATTATTGATGACATTGGCAACTTCCGTAATATTATAGCGACCATCTACTGTAGCGCGCATATAATTAGGAACATCCAAAGTCATGATTTTATGCGAACCATCTATTTGAGAATTCAACATGACATGTGACAATTCTAACGTATCTTTTTTCGAACGGAAGTAAAGATTTTTGACATCAATATTTCCTCTAAAATCATTAATATTTGTCAACTTAAAATTCCCTTCTACATCACCGCGTACAATTGCATTTAGATTTTTTGTAACTCCAAGAAAATCTAAATTAATTTGACGAATATTCGAAGTAAAATCAAAATCATAAGGTTTTCCACTAAAGTTAATTTTACCTTTCAATTGCGCATTTAGATTTGGATCTTTGATATCGAACAAGCCATTGAATTGATAATTTTTAACCAAACCGTCAACCGTAATATTTTGATAACGTTTGCCCATCAAATCCATATAACGAAGTGTTCCATCCAGATTTAAATTGATATTTTTCAAATCTGTTCCTCTTCCATCAAATCTAAACTTCCCGCTTACATAACCCAAATCTTTTGCATTAGTTAATTGACGAAGATTTAAGTTTTTCGCATCTAAAGTACCTTTATAAATTAAGGCTTTTACATTTTTATAATTCTTGATTTGCGCTTTAATATCAGCATCTCCAAGTCCAGAAATGGCGTAACCATTCGCATGAATTTCATTTGGATTTAACAAAATATCTCCACGATAATTTAGGTTTCCAAAACGTGTCAACATATTTGGAATTTTCTTCGAAACAAAGGTTGGAAGTAATTTTGTTATTTTTTGATATGATGTATTAATTTTTACATTTCTTGTCGAAAAATTTAACAAAGAACCATGCAAAACATCTTGCAATTGTAAGCGAGAAGCTCCAACATAATTATCTTCACCTTTTAATTCGAAATCAGAAAAAGTCAAATTATTCAGCGTTCCATTTACCTTTCCATATAAATCTACTGACGAATTTTTATCAAATAAAGGTGTGAAATAACGAATTTCTTTAAAGTTAATCTTAGAACCTCGATCAAAAAAAACATCCCAACGAACTTTATTTTCAAAGTCACTCATATCCGAGGGTTCATCGTAACTCAACAATAAATTTCCATTCAAAACAGACGTATCCGTTCTCAAATTCAAATTCCCAACTCGAATTTCTTTTTTCGAATAATGAACTTTTCCTGTAAAGTTTTGTACGTTATACGTTTCTTTATTTTTTGTCGCAACAAAGCAGAAGTTTTCTAAATCAGCCGTAATATCAGAATCAACTAATCGAAACTTTTTTACAGTCATGTTCAACTGTTTTGAATCCAACCAGATATTCCCAGAATTTTGATTAACAATTGAAACTTTACCGTCTTCCAAAATAAAATCTCCATCCAATTTGAAAATCTTTTTCGGATCTTTTGGTTTATCAGAACTAAAACCGTTCACAAATTTGATAAAATTGGAAATCGAATCGCCTTTGTACGTAATCACACGAATTTCGGGCTGAATCAATTTCACTTCACTCAAATCAATGTGATCTTTTTTGATTCCTGGTATAAGTGACCAGACATTTATTGTTGTTTCTAAAGTCTTCGACTTCAAAAAATCATATTTGTGATCGTCTTTAATGTGTACACCATAGAAATAAATACGTCCAAAAAAATCAATATCAACCGCATCTACATACATTTGTGTGTTCAACGATTTATTTAATTTTTCTAAGGCAAAGTGAGCTATTTTTGTCTGTACCGCAGGGATTTGTATTGCGATTGCTACTGTTAAAACAAGGGTTAAAACGAGTATAATCAACGACAATAAAAATCTTCCTATTCGTCTGACTATTTTCAATGGTTTAAATTTACGATATTTGCAGGGTAAAAATAAGTTATAAATTTTATTCTACAAGGAATTATGAGCGATAAAAACTACATTTTAGCCATAGAATCTTCTTGTGATGATACAGGCGCAGCAATTATTGACGGAAATAAAATTATTTCTAATGTAGTGGCAAGCCAAAAAATTCACGAAATATATGGTGGCGTAGTACCAGAATTAGCTTCGAGAGCACATCAACAAAATATTGTTCCCGTCGTAGATCAAGCCCTAAAACAGGCAAATATTAACAAAGAAGAACTTAAAGCAATTGCGTATACGCGTGGTCCAGGATTGATGGGATCGCTTTTGGTTGGCGGAAGTTTTGCGAAATCTTTCAGTCAATCATTGGATATTCCGTTGATTGAAGTCAATCACATGCAAGCACATATTTTGGCAAATTTTATTGAAGATGCCAATGACGAAAAACCAACTTTTCCATTTTTATGTTTAACAGTTTCTGGTGGACATACTCAAATCGTGAAAATCAATAATTATTTTGAGATGGAAATTTTAGGAGAAACGATTGATGATGCGGCTGGTGAAGCATTTGATAAAGCGGGTAAAATTTTAAATTTACCTTATCCTGCAGGTCCAATTATCGACAAAAAATCTAAGATTGGAGATCCTACAAAATTCAAATTTGCAAAACCAAAAATTGAAGGTGTAAACTTTAGTTTTAGCGGTTTCAAAACGTCAATTTTATATTTTATTCAGAAAGAAGTCAAAGCAAATCCAAATTTTATAGAAGAAAATATTGATGATTTGTGCGCTTCTATTCAACGTTCTATCGTAAATATTTTGATGGAAAAAGTAAAAAAAGCATCGGACGAAACTGGAATTAAACAAATTGCAATTGCAGGTGGAGTTTCTGCAAATTCTGAAATTCGTCAACGATTAAAAGATGGAGAAACTGAATTTGGTTGGAAAACTTTTATACCAAAATTTGCTTATACAACAGACAATGCAGCGATGATTGCAATGGTTGGAAGTTTAAAATTTGATCAAGAGTTATTTACAGAAAACACAGCGAAATCTGTAGCTAAATACCATATTTAATGAAATTATTTTTTGGAGAAATTCATCATGACACAGCTATTCTCAACGAAGAAGAAAGTCATCATTTTGCAAAAGTTTTACGCGGAAATGAAGGCGATTTGGTGCACGTGACAGATGGAAAAGGAAATTTGGCTGAAGTTGAAATTACATCAATTTCTAAAAAAGCAGTTGAAGGAAAAGTTGTTGACTTAAAAGTAAATTTCGAGCAGAAAAATTACTATTTACATGTTGCAATTGCACCAACAAAAACAATGGAACGTTTGGAATTTTTCTTAGAAAAAGCAACTGAAATTGGTATTGACGAAATTACTTTTTTACAGACTTTTCATTCGGAACGAAAAAATATTAAAATCGAGCGAATTGAAAAAATTGTACAATCTGCAACCAAACAATCGTTGAAAGCGTATTTGCCAAAAGTAAATGATTTGACAAAATTCAATGAATTTATCAAACAGGATTTTGAAGGTTTCACGAAATGTATTGCGCATTGCGAAGCGGATATTGAACGTACGCCTTTACGAACAGTTTTGGAAAATAATCCGCAGAAAATTTTGATTATGATTGGTCCTGAAGGTGATTTTTCGAGAGATGAAATTTTCGCTGCAGAAGATCATAATTTTACAGGAATTAGTCTTGGACATCAACGTTTCCGTACTGAAACTGCAGCTTTACAAGCTGTTTTTGCTGTTGATTGGGGATTGAAATAATATAATTAAGAAAGTTGTTTCAAAAATGTCATTTCGAATGAAACGTAGTGAAATGAGAAATCTAAATTACAGATTTCTCCATGCGTCGAAATGACATGACTAATTTTAGTCTTTTGAAACAGCTTTTTTCTTTCATTCGAAAATAAATATCTTTATCAAAATTTAAAACTTATGAAAAAATTAGCACTTATTTTGGGATTATTCATCGGTAATTTTTCGGTTGCGCAAACTGTAAATGATGTTCCGATTAAAGATATCAATGTTGATTATGTACAGATTATTGGAACTGGGCGAGGTTTGAGTACAAAAATGAATATTCGATTGGATTTTGGACAAGAAACCAAATCTTTTTCACTGAAAAATGGTTTGAAAATAAAAGATGAACGCGGAATTGCAGTAAAATTTAATTCGATGATTGATGCGTTAAATTTTATGTCTGCAAATGGATATGAATTTCAGTTTGCGTATACCTCAAAAGAGAATGNNATGACGATGCGCTTTATTATATTTTAAAGAGAAAAAAATAAACAACTCCTCAACTTATGTTGAGGATTTATGTTTTATATTAAATTCTAATTTTCAACTTTCTTTTTCTTCAACATAAAAAATATACAGAATATAAAGGTTACTAAATAAATAATACCTAATGCTGTATTTCTAAACGTAAAATCTTGAAAATTAAACTCTCTTAACAAAGCTAGTCCTATTGGAAATGCAATAAGCGCAAAAATAATATTGAAACCTATTTTATTTTTCATATAATTATGGTTATTTAAATATGTGTTAAACTATTAGTGAATAATCAAATATACAAAAACAACAAAGTTGTAAAAACAAAAAAATCCCCAACTTTCGTTGAGGATTTATATTTAAAGAAATTCTGTTTTTAATTAATTTTTTGAGCAACATAATCACTCTCGTTTCCTAAACGATCAACAGCTTTTAGGGCAACTGCCGTTAAGCTTTTACCATCTTTATGTTTCAAAATTGTTTGGTTTGTTTTGGTTTTATCCAAAATAGATGTTTCCCAATCGTTGTTGTAACGTGTGTACAAAATCCATTTCGAAACATTTGAATTCATTTTATAGTCATTCCAATTCATCACAACTTCTGATGCTTTTGCATTTACAGACAAACTTGGTTTTGCCAAACGATCTGCCTTAATCCAATTCATAGTTGGCACTAAAGCTTTAGCTTTGTATGGACCTTCTTTTAGATAACTTAACATCGAAGGATTTTTCGTTAATCCAGCAATACTCCAGTGAATAACACCTACATTATTTTGCAAAATCTCTCCAGCCATTTTTACTTGATTTGTAATCTCAGTTGTTCTATCCGAAACCTTAACTTCTACAGTATTCAAACCTGGCCAAAGATGACGGTTATGTGTATTTTCTGATTTCCACCATTCTAATAATTTAGGAAAACTTTGTCCTGTCGAATTAATTGGCCAATATAATTGTGGTGAAAAATAATCAACCCAACCTTTGTTCAACCATAATTTTGCATCTGCATACAATTCATCATATTGCGAAGAACCTGTAATTCCAGAAGGATAACCTGGTTTCCAAATTCCAAATGGACTAATTCCAAATTTAACGAAAGGCTTTTCTGCTTTGATTTCTTTATAAATTCTTTCGATAATTGTATTCACATTTTGACGACGCCAATCAGCTCTCGATAATGTCCCTCCATTGTTTTTGTAAACATTCCATGTTGAATTATCTGGAAAATCTGCTCCACCATTGTAAGATGCATATGGATAGAAATAATCATCAAAATGAACACCATCAATATCATAACGCGAAACGATATCACGAACAACTTCCGAAACGTGATCTTGCGTTTTTTTGTCAGCAGGATCAAACCAATACATACCGTTCTTCAGTCTCACCACATTACTTGGCGATCTTTTCACCATCGACTCACTTGTCACCGGTCCTCCACTACTGTGATGCGCTCTGTAAGGATTTAACCAAACATGCAACTCAATTCCACGTTTGTGCGCTTCTTCCACCCAAAACTCTAACGGGTCATAATATGGAGAAGGCGCTTTTCCTTCTTCTCCAGTTAAGAAGTAAGACCAAGGTTCGAAATTACTTTTGTACAAAGCATCTGCTGCTGGACGAACCTGAAAAATAACTGCATTGAAATTGTTTGCTTCTAACATATCCAACAACTTTATCGCTTCATCTTTTTGTTGCGTTGTCGTTAAATCTTTTTTAGAAGGCCAGTTAATATTTGCAACAGAAGCCACCCAAGCCGCGCGGAATTCACGATTTACTTCTGGTAATTTCACTGTAAAAACTTCTTCTTTCTTGTTCGGAATTTCAGTTTTTGGTGTAGTAGGAATAGTTGTTTGCGTAGATTCTACAGGTTTTGTAGGCTGTTTAGATTCTACTTTTTTATAAACTATTTTTTTCGAACTTTTATTTGAAGCACACGAAGTTAAGCCAATTGTAGCTACTCCGAAACACATCAAAATATATTTAAAATTAATTTTCATTCGTTGAAATATGTATTTTTAGCGTTACAAAATTAGTAATAAAGCTTTATTAATCCAGATTTTATCAAATATTTAGGATATCTAGATTTTCCTTCTCTATTAAATTTACAAAATTTTTCGCTTCAAAAAGTGTTTTATAAATTTTATTCTTTACATTTTTGTACTCATCTATAATTGATAAAAATATGTTTCTAATTATATGTTTTGGTGTATTGATTATTTGTGTAAATGTTATTTTACAATCAACTGTTACGGTTTATTCGCTAAAATATCTACATAAATTTAATCTCAGAAAACAACGATTAACGTTTAGTGAAGTGCTTTGGCAAATGGCAATTTCAGTATCTTTCTTGACTTTATTGCACGGTGCACAATGTACAATTTGGGCGGCTACTTTTTATTTCAATCCAAATATTGACAATTTATATAGTTTTCAAGAAGCAATCTATTTTTCATTAATCACTTTTACAACCGTTGGTTACGGTGATGTTGTGATTGATAGCGAATGGAAAATTATGGCTGGATTAGAAGCTATAAACGGAATTATGATGGTAGGCTGGTCAACTGCGTTGATGTTTTCTTACCTACAAATTATCTTAAAGAAGAATATTACTCAATAAAAAAATCCCTTCAAAAATTTTTGAAGGGATTTTTAATTAATATTTATTTTTTTCCAAATTAACTTTCAATTCTTTGTAATAATCTGGCGCATTTGCATCTTTTTCTAAAGCTGTATTAACCCATTTCAACGCTTGATTTCGATCCAATTTATTCGAATAATAGAAGTTTGCTGAATTGTAAAAATCTTTTGCAGAAGAATTTTCATTCAATTGATCTCCAATCATTTTTAAAACTTCATTAATTGTATTCGTTTCAATATCCAAAACAACCGTTGTGTTATCCCATGCTAAAACCAAATTCGCCGATTTTTGCGTCACATTTGTAAAACGAATCTCAAACGTTTCTGTCTTATTATTCATCGATTTTGTCGACGGAGCTTTCACTTTCAACGCTATATTCGATTCTTTCCACTCTTTCGGATTCCCCCAGTTTTTCGTGTCTTTATAAAAAATTACCTCCCACTCCTCTTTGTTCGGAATGCTATACAACGCATATTCGCCAGCAGCCAACTCTTGTCCATTCACTTTGATTGGTTTATCAAATTTGATGACCGTATTTTCATTCGCTCCAGTTCGCCAAACTTCTCCATTCAGAACCAATTTTCCAAACACTTTTCTTCCGTTTACATTTGGTCGATTGTATTCAATTTCAAATTCTGTCAAACCTACTTTTTGCTCAACTTCAGCATGAGAACTTACCGCAGGAAATTTCATTTGCGCAAAAGCACAACTTCCTATTAACAAAGCTAAAACTGTTGATGTTATTTTCATATAATTATTTCTTATTCTTTATTTTATCTGTTTTTTTGTCGTATCCATACGGACAATGTTTGCATCCACTTTTGCAACAATATCCTCTTCTTTTTAGATATTGTTCAGTAAATATTCTGAAACCTTCTGGAGATAAATAATAATCTCCTTCTTCAAACTTTTTCATTTCTAATGCTGTGAAATTACAACTTTTATCTATAAACTATCATTAATTTTGGTATGATAATTATTTGTGAAACTTCCTCTAAATTTACGATTTTTAATGCTTTTTAAATCAATATCTTCACAGATTGATTAATTTTGCAACAAAATCGAATTACCTAAATCATGTTTGTAGTTGTTTTGAGTCATTTATTCCGAAAGAATTTTATTGGAATTACCATTTTTCCTTTCATTTTTTTGAGAGATAAAAAACTGAAAAATGATGAAGTTTTAATCAATCACGAAACCATTCATATCATTCAGCAACTCGAACTTTTGGTTGTGTTCTTTTATCCTTTTTACTTGATTGAATATGCGATTCGATTAATTCAATATCGCGATCAACATAAAGCATATCGCAATATTAGTTTTGAGCGTGAAGCTTATGCAAACGAACACAATTTGAATTATTTGAAAAAACGAAAATTTTATAGTTTTCTAAAATATATCTAAATGATTTGGAACGATTATAAAGCTCAAATTCAAAACATTGACATCAAACATTTAACTTCTCTTAATATTCAACTTTCTATATTAAGAGAAGATTTGATTCATCCCGAAATTTCTGGAAATAAATACCGAAAACTGAAATATAATTTTATTGAAGCTGAAAAACAAGGTTTCAAAAAATTGATAACATTTGGAGGTGCTTTTTCTAATCATATTGCGGCAACGGCAGCAGCTGGACTATTACATCATTTCGAAACTATCGGTTTTATTCGCGGAGAAGAATTGAAGGATAAAATCGATGAAAATCCTACATTACGTTTTGCAAAAGAATGTGGAATGCAATTGCATTTTATTTCGAGGGAAGAATACCGAAAAAAGGATGAAGTAGAATTTATTAATCATTTAAACACTAAATATCCAAACACTTACGTTATTCCAGAAGGAGGTACAAATGATTTTGCAATAAAAGGTTGTGAAGAAATTCTGTACGATGATTGTTTCGAATATGATTTTATTGCTTCGGCAATCGGAACTTGTGGAACAATTGCTGGATTGATTGAAAGCTCGAAACCTCATCAAAAAGTTTTAGGTTTTCCGAGTTTAAAGGGAGATTTTATCCAAAATGAAATCGAAAAATTGACAAATAAAACGAATTTCACTATTTTTAATGATTATCATTTTGGCGGATATGGGAAAGTTTCGGATGAATTAATTACTTTTGTAAATGATTTCAAGCGAATTAACCATATTCAATTGGATCCTATTTACACTGGAAAAATGGTTTTTGGAATTTTTCAATTAATTAAAAATCATTATTTTAGTGATAATTCTAAAATTCTTTTGGTTCATACAGGCGGATTGCAAGGAATTGAAGGAATGAACAAACTTTTAAAGAAGAAGAACAAAAATATTATAGAATGAAAAAATTGTTATACGTTTTTAGCTTAGTGTTGACAATTTCGGCGCAAGCACAAGAAAGTAGAGACATAACTTACATTCGAAAACACGCTATTTTAGCTGTTGAAGAAATGCAACTTTACAAAGTTCCGGCAAGTATTACGTTGGCTCAAGGTTTATTGGAAACTGGCGGCGGACAAAGTAAATTAGCCGATCAAGCCAATAATCACTTCGGAATAAAATGTAAAGGTCCTGAAGAATGGTCGTTGGATAAACCTCGAATTTATCACGATGATGATGCAAAAGGCGAATGTTTCAGAAAATATTCTTCAGTTGAAGAAAGTTATAGAGATCATTCTAAATTTTTGGCGTTAAGACCATATTACAAAGCTTTGTTTATTTTAGATCCGACAGATTATAATGCTTGGGCTAATGGTCTTAAAAAATCTGGTTATGCAACTGATCCAAAATATGCGTCAAAATTAATTTCAAGAATTGAGAAATATAATTTAGATCAATTTGATAAGATTTCTCCAGAAGAAGTTTATGCAAAATTGTACACGTTATACAACAATCAAGATGATATGATGCTGGCAAATAATTCGTCAAAATCTAAAACGAAAAAAGAGCCAAAAACCATCAAAGAAGAAGTTGCATTAGCGTCTTATCAACCAAAAAATAATGTTATAGAAAGTGAGCCAATCGTAAATAATACTAAAACGATTACCTACGAAACTCGTACGCAAACTCCGACAACGCGCATCAAAAATCATAAAAATAATATTCCTTATATCGTTGCACAAGCAGGAGAAACAATTGCGACAATTTCTAAAACGTACAACAAAGTTCCTTCGGATATTGCGAATTTCAATGAAATACAAATGGGTTCTAAATTGAAAGATGGACAAATTGTATTCTTCGGAAAAAAGAAAACAAAAGGTTCTGATTATTCGTACAAAGTGCAAGAAGGTGACGATATGTACACGATCTCGCAACGTTTTGGTGTGAGAGTTAACAATCTATACAAGCTAAATCGTATGGAACCAGGTGAGCAGCCAAGAGTTGGACAACGAATTAATTTGAAAACAAAAGTTAGAGCATAATAATCTCAATAAAAAAGCTTCCAGAAGGAAGCTTTTTTTATTTCATCGTTTTAGAAAACATTTAATTATTTAAACTAATCAAATCCTAATTTAACAAACTTTCATTATCTCATTTATAAATCTTCCACATTTACTAGACACACCAACAGACACTTAAAAATCAACACTTAACTTACTAAATTAGATTAATAAAAAAAAATAAATAACGATGATATCCTTTTTCATTTTAAAGCTTAGGTTTTAAGCTGAATTATATGATGTATATATGTTTTAGCTTTACAATTTAGGTTTATCATTAAGATTCAGAGTTTCATTAATTTATAAACGATTAGAATTATATCAAAAAAAACGCCACCCAAATTGGGTGGCGCTTGTTATTAAAATTAATATCTAAAGTTAGTTTTTAACAACTTTTGTTGTCTTAGTACTTCCATCAGCATATTTAATTGTTACAATATAAACACCTTTGCTAAGTGCTGATAAATTAAGCTCTGTAGCTGGTTTCATATTTGCTAATGTTCTTCCAGAAAGATCAGTAACAACAATAGAAACAGCATCTTTAACATCAGAGATTCTTAACACATCTTTGAATGGATTAGGATATATTGATATCGTAGTTTTACTCATATCTGACACACCTAATTTTCCTACATTAACAGTGTAATCTTCCATCTCACCATATGCCTCATTTGCATTATTTGGTCCGCAAGCGAAATGATGACCAAAAGCATCTGCTTTTGATGCAGATAATACAACTCTCATTCTTGTTTTTCCTAATTTTGCATCAGAAGGAATAATTATATCTTTAGTAAGAACTTCTGCAAGTCCTGTTCCTACGTAAGTATACTCATTTTCTTCAAAAGTACCATTCTGGTTAAAATCAATCCACACACCTACAGATTCATATAACCAACCATCACCTGAAGGTCCAACTTTTACAGAAATAGGATAAGTTCCTCCAGTAGACACTTCTGCAACCAATGATGTGAAATCAGAATAACCTGTTGCTCCACTACAACTAGAATCTTTATTAACTCCTGCAAATGTTACATTTTCAATAACATCACCATCACTACAAATCATATTAATTCCGTTGTTACAATAAGTATAGTTAGCAGCTGTTGTAAATGAAATCTCTTCACATCCTGTTGCATCACCTGTTTCATTTGAAGCTACCACTTTTACAAAATATTTCGTATTAGCAGCCATAGAAGTAGCATAACTTGTTTCTGTAACTTCTTTTCCATCTACTATATCATAAACTCCAGAAGAAGTCCCTATATAAACTTTATACTTATCTGCATTATCAACAGTATTCCAAGTAATTTTAGTAGTTGTTGCTACATTAACTGCATCTTTTGTTGGAGCTGTAATTGTAACACAATCAGGAAGTGTTGCTACCCCTTCTTTTATATCAATTGTATAATCTTCGACTTGACCAAATGTAGTATTTCCACATGGTTGAGGATCTGTAGAATAAGTCGTTCTAACTCTCATACGAGTTTTTCCTAATTTTGCATCAGAAGGAATTTTAACAACACCAGTTGATGTAGCTGCGTTTACAGTCATATTTGTTTTTTCGTTATCTGTAAACACTCCATCTTGGTTATAATCTATCCAAACACTTGTTTTATCACCATAGAAATTAGAAATCTTAACCTCAATTGGGTATTTATTATTAGTTTGAACATTCCCTACAATGTTAGTGAAATCTTCGTATCCGTTATTATTATATAAAGCTGTCGAAGCATTATCTATATCCGCGAATTTAACATTAACAATTCTTGCAAAACTATTACTTGTAGAAGTCGCTTGAGCATCACAATATGTAAGTGCAGTAGATTTTACATTAATTGTATACTCTTCTACTTGACCATTTCCAATATCTGAACAAGCTGTAGAAAGAGCATTATGAATAACAGAAGTATTTGTGAAATTATACTTCACTCTCATTCTCTTCTCTCCGGCTTTAACACCTGTTGGAATAGCTAAATCTCCTTTTAAATTAATTACACCACCTGTTACAACATTTGACACCAACATTGTTGTTGTTGTATTGAAATAAGCTTCTCCCGCATCATCAAAATCACCATCTTCATTCCAGTCGACGTATATCGCAGCAGCAAAATTATTACTTCCCGATCCTATTCCTGATAAAGTAAATGGCACTGACGTTACATCATCATTCATTTCGAATTTTGTTGTTGTAAAATTTTGATGAGCTTCAAACGTTCCAAAAGTAGTAGCCGCTTCATCAGATATTTTTTCAATATCTCCAAATTTGAATGATTTGATTGGGAACATCTGAGCAGGAATAGTAGTAATGATCGGTCCACAATATGGAGCAAGCGCATTTTCACCTGTTGTAAATGTAGTTTCCACACAACCTACAGCATCTCCTAAACTATTAGTTGCAACAATTTTAGCAAAATATTTCGTATTAGCCGCCAACGCTTGAGCTGCAGGTAACATATAACCTGAAGATAGTTCTTCTCCATTTATTGCATTGTAATTAGCTGACACACTTCCTAAATACAATTTGTAAGCATGTGCATTTGCAGCAATTCCCCATGTAAAAGTTGGTCTAACAAAAACACCTGTCGCACCATCTACTGGAGTAGAAAGAGTAGTACAACTTGGAAGAGCATCAACCTTTTGTAAAATAGAAATATTATCTAAAAATACTAATGCTCCGTTAGTATTATTCGCACTTGAACTTGTTACTGAAATTCTAAACCTAAAATTTGCTCCATTAACAATTCCATCAGCTATAGAGGCTGTAACATGTACACATTCACCTGTTGTTCCACTATATGGAATCGTAGAAACTGTTGTAAAAGTAGTCCCTATTGAAGCAGTAGAATATTGTACAAGAATATCTCCTTTAAGTTCCCCTACATTATTTTGTAAGAAATCCTCTATGACATAATCAAAGCTAATGTCAACTTGCTTTCCATTAGTCACCATCGCAGCAGGCTTAGTATAAGTAAGAGTAGCTGTTTTTCCAGAGGCAGCAGTTCCCACTAAAGCAGCTCCCCAAGCTCTGTCAGCTCCAGTACACCCCGCATTATTATACACTCCTGTATAGCTAGCTGGTGTATAACCTCCAGCTCCAACCCAAGTCGTCGGAAGCGCTGTTCCTTCGAACCCCTCTTTAACTGAGACTTGTGCATTCGCGCCAATACCTAGCGCTATACCACATAATAGTAAAATTTTCTTCATGTATTAATTCATTAAATATTAGTAATACAAATATACATTTTTAATATCAATACAAAAAAAAATAAACGAAATTATTTAATAAATAATCAATAAAAACATTATTTTAATTAATTATTAAACACTATTTAAGAAAATAAATCTATATTTATTAAAAATAAATAAAAAGAATTCAACAAACTACATTCGGTTTTTTTCATAAAAAATGTCTCTAAAAAGTATAATTTTAGAGACATTTTTTAAAACTTTTTTTTATTTCATTATTTTGAGAATATCAACCAATTGCTGATTGATTTCTCCTGTTTGATAATCCATCGGTGCAGGCGCGCGATCAATCATAATATTTCCTTCTTTGTCTAAAATAATAAAAGTCGGGATATATTCTATCTTATAATCAAAGCCAAAGTTATCTTCTCTTCCTGCAAATAACTGTACACCAGACATCTGATTTTCTCTCACCATTTTTTCCCAAATTGGCTTATCTTCTAATTTATCCAAAGAAACACTTACAAAATGAATTGGTGCATTATGAAATTGTTTTTCCAATTCTTTCATAAAAGGAATTTGAACTTTGCAAGGTCCACACCATGTTGCCCAAATATCCATGTAGACATATTTTCCTTTGAAATCTGATAAGTCAAATCGTTTTCCATTGATATCAGCCAAAGAAAAATCTGGTGCTTTTATCAATTCTTTCGGAATTTCTGATTCTGGTGATTCTTTTTTTGCAACAGAATCAATCTTTTCTATTTCAGCAGATTCTTCAATTTTTTGTTCGGATTTATTACAACTAAAAAATGTAAAAAACATTGATAGTAATAGTAGTTTCGTTTTCATTTTATTTTTCAAATAAGTATTAAAAAACTTGATAATATCTATAAGTCTTTCGTCAAAAATAAACATTTAAACGTTAGCAATTTCATAAAATACCTCAATTCACTTGACAAAGGGGTATCTGACATCGTATATTTGCAAAAAATTGTACAATTATGAAAATGAAAACCTCCGATTTCGACTTTACTTTACCTGAAGAACTTTTAGCAGATCGCCCTTCTGAAAACAGAGACGAAGCTCGCTTAATGGTTGTTCACCGTGACACCGGAGAAATTGAACATAGACAATTTAAAGATCTTATCGAGTATTTCGACGAAGGAGATGTAATGATTCGTAACAATACGAAAGTTTTCCCTGCTCGTTTGATGGGTAACAAAGAGAAAACTGGTGCTCAAATCGAAGTTTTCTTGCTAAGAGAATTAGATGCTGAGACTCGTTTATGGGATGTTTTGGTTGATCCTGCGCGTAAAATTCGTATCGGAAATAAATTATTCTTCGATAATGATGATACATTAGTTGCAGAGGTTGTTGACAATACAACTTCTCGTGGACGTACTTTACGTTTCTTATTTGATGGATCTTACGAAGAATTCCGTGCAAAATTGAAAGAATTAGGAGAAACTCCACTTCCAAAATATATTTTACGTGATGTTGAACCAGAAGATGCAGAGCGTTACCAAACAATTTATGCAAAACACGAAGGAGCTGTTGCTGCACCAACAGCTGGTTTACACTTTTCTAAACACTTATTAAAACGTTTAGAAATTAAAGGTGTTGATTTTGCTGAATTAACATTACACATTGGTTTAGGAACTTTTCAAGCTGTAGAGGTTGAAGATTTATCTAAACACAAAATGGAGTCTGAGCAAGTTATTATTCCTCAAGAATCTGCTGATCTTGTAAATCGTGCAATTGACGAGAAGAAAAAAGTTTGTGCTATTGGTACAACTTCTATGCGTTCTATCGAATCTTCTGTTTCTGCAGATGGTCATTTAAATGCATTTGATGGTTGGACGAACAAATTTATTCACCCACCATACGATTTCTCTATTGCAAATTGTATGATTACAAACTTCCACACACCAAAATCTACATTAATCATGATGATTTCTGCGTTTGCTGGACACGATTTAACAATGAAAGCATACAACGAAGCTGTAAAAGAAGGATACAAATTCTACTCTTACGGAGATGCAATGTTAATCTTATAAGACAAGTTTGAGTACAACAAAAAAAGATATACGAAAGCTTTCACAAGCTGAGATTGAAGATTATTTCAAAGAGATTGGAGAAAAATCATTCCGCGCAAAACAAGTGTACGAATGGTTATGGAAAAAGAATGCGCATCAATTTGATGACATGACGAATATCTCAAAAGCTCTACGTGAGCAATTGGGAGAATCTTTCCAAATTCAACCTGTTGAAGTTGATCTTCTACAAAAATCTAACGACGGAACCATCAAGAATGCGGTTAAACTTCATGATGGTAACGTTGTGGAATCTGTTTTAATTCCGACTGATTCTCGCACAACTGCATGCGTTTCTTCGCAAGTTGGTTGTAGCTTGGATTGTACTTTTTGTGCAACAGCGCAATTAAAACGTATGCGTAACTTAACAGCTGCCGAAATCGTCGATCAAGTTGTGATTATCGATGAAGAAAGTAAACGTTATTTCAATCGTCCTTTAAGCAATATCGTATTTATGGGAATGGGAGAACCTTTGTTAAATTATAACGAAGTAATTTCTGCCATCAAAAAAATCACATTGCCAGAAGGACTAGGAATGGCTCCAAGACGAATTACAGTTTCTACTTCGGGAATTCCTAAAATGATTGAAAAACTGGCTGACGAAGATTTACGTGTTAACCTTGCGGTATCTTTACATTCGGCTCGAGAAGAAGTTCGTAATGTGATTATGCCTTTTTCTGTTAAATTTCCGTTGACGGATTTAATGGATAGTCTTCAATATTGGTACCAACAAACAGGTTTACGAATTACGTTCGAATATATTGTTTGGGGCGGTGTTAATGATAAAAAAGAAGATATCGATGCATTGGTAAAATTCTGTCGAAAAATTCCTTCTAAAGTGAATATTATCGAATATAATTCGATTGATGACGGAATCTACAAACAAGCATCAGAAGAAGCAGTTAACAATTATATCAAAGCTTTAGAATCCAACAATATTGTGGTAAATGTACGTCGTAGTCGCGGAAAAGATATTGATGCAGCTTGCGGACAATTAGCCAATAAAACTGGAAATGATTAAAACATAATCAAATGAAATATTTAGCCATATTTTTATTTTTGATTCTGACTAAATTCTCTTTCGCGCAAATAGTAGAAAACATCGATACAATTTCTATTGATGATTATAAAATGGAAAGTATCAACTTACCGCCTACTTTGAACGAAATTTCGACTTTAGAATATGAAAAAGAAGATAAAAATGTGGCTTCTTTTTGGGGTTTAAACGATTCTGATTCCAAACCAGAATTGTATCGTTTTGATGCAAAAACAGGTAAAATTATCAATACTATTTTCATCACAAATGCTCCAAATATCGATTGGGAAGAAATGTCTTCGGATGATAATCGAATTTATTTTGCAGATTTTGGAAATAATTTGGGCAAACGAAAAGATTTAGCCATTTATTTTATCCAGAAATCAAACATCGATTATTCAAAATCTTATCAGCAATTAAAAGCTGAAAAAATAGAATTTTATTATCCAGAACAAGAAACTTTTCAGTTCAAAAATATGACGACAAATTGGGACGCAGAAGCATTTTTTGTCTACCAAAATCAATTGCATATTTTTACAAAAGAATGGTCAAATATGTCAACGTCTCATTATGTTGTTCCTATTGACTCTTCTAAAAAACACGCAGCCAAAAAGTTAGAAACTTTTCCTACAAATTACGCTGTAGCTGCTGCTTATATCGATGCTGATGTAAATAGTTCTACCAAAGGAATTTATCTATTGGGCTACACAAAAGAAGCGTTAACTTTTATCAATTGGTTCGATTTGCCAAAAGATAACAATCAGTTATTCTTCACTTCTCAAGTTAAAAAAATAAGTTTACCTTTGGGCTTCACGACACAGTTGGGACAATTGGAAGGTATTTCAGTTTTGCCAACCGAAAACAAAATTTGTTTTAGCGGAGAGGAATTTAACTATAAAGGATTCTATGCAAAACAGGTTGTACATTGCATCAATAATTTTACGAATTAAAAAAATAAATTTTGGGTAACACGGTAGATTTGATTAAAGCTCCGATCGCGGAGGAAATGAAATTGTTTGAACAGAAATTCTTCGAATCGATGAAGAGTAATGTTTCGCTTCTTGACCGTATTTCCAATTATATCGTGCGCAGAAAAGGAAAACAAATGCGTCCGATGTTTGTATTTTTAACTGCAAAATTAAATGGCGAAGTACAAGAACGTACCTATCGTGCAGCTTCTTTTATCGAGCTTATTCACACCGCAACTTTAGTACACGATGATGTAGTGGATGATAGTACATTGCGTCGTGGTTTCTTTTCACTTAATGCGATTTGGAAGAACAAAGTAGCTATTTTGGTGGGAGATTATTTTTTGTCAAAGACCTTAATTATTTCGACTAAAAACAAAGATTTTGATTTACTTGAAGTTGTTTCGGTTGCGATACAGGAAATTTCGGAAGGTGAATTATTGCAAATCGAAAAAGCGCGAAAACTTGATATTACAGAAGATGTATACTTCGAGATTATTCGAATGAAAACGGCAACGCTTATCGCAGCTTGTTGTGAGGCTGGAGCACGTTCTGTTGGTTGTTCGGAAGAAGTAGCGAAAAAAATGCATCGTTTTGGTGAATTGGTTGGAATTGCCTTTCAGATTAAAGATGATTTGTTTGATTATACCACTTCTAATGCAATTGGAAAGCCTGTCGGAATTGACATCAAAGAACAAAAAATGACGTTACCGTTGATTTATTCAATCAATACAGCGAATGAAAAAGACAAAAAATGGTTGATTAATTCGGTAAAACGTTACAACAATGACAAAAAACGTGTACGAGAAATTATTCAGTATGTAAAAGATCACGGCGGAATTGAGTACACGCAAAAAATGATGAAACAATATAGCCAAGAGGCTTTAGATATACTATACGAATTCCCAGAAAGTGAATTTCGAAATTCATTGGAAACAATGGTGAAATACGTTATCGAAAGAGAAAAATAACAAAAGGACTTCTAATTGAAGTCCTTTTTGTTTTACATTAAGAATTAACAGTTCTAAGCTCTGGATGCGATATTGAAACAAGTTCAATATGACTCCGATAAATTAAGATCTATTTTCAATAATAAATTAGCGGAAAATGTCAAGCTGAATTGAATTCAGCTTCTCATCACTTTAAAAACTAAATCAACCTCACGACATTACGAATTAAGTCAGCTTGGTTCTAGACACTTTGTTTACAACATAAAAAAAGCCATTACAAACCGTAATGACTTTATATTTTGATTAAAACCTTATTTTTAAATGGATTTCTGATAAATATAATCATCCATAATATATCCATTTCCGATATCAAATGTTTTTGATTCCATATTCTTGAAACCATTTTTCTCATAAAAACGAATTGCTTTCGCATTGTGTTTATTCACTGTTAAATGAACAGCTTTTGCACCTTTTTCTCTCGCATAATCTACAACTCTATTCAACATCAATTGTCCAATTCCTTTGGTTTGATTAGACTCTTTCAAGTAAATTTTGGATAAGAAAACAGTATTATTTTCATCTAATTTGTAATGCAAATAACCAGACGGAACATTATCAATTTTCAGGATTTCCCAAACATCTCCATTTGCAATTCCTTCGTTTACTTTGTCAGTATTATACATCATATCAATCATATAATTGATTTGATCTTGGGATAATAAATCTTTGTAACATTCGTTCCAAATCTCATTTGCCAAAGGTTGAACTAAATGAATGTTTTTCTCATTAATAGTGTGAAAATGAGGATAAACGTCCAATTTTACTGGATTTATTTTTTGATTAACTTCTAAATTTTGTAGAATTTCATCTTTACGTTTATCAATTTCGACTTCTAACATTTGCAATGTCCATTTACGCTTTAATGAATTGTAATAAAACATTCCGATACCAATGTATAAAAAGACTTGTACAGCAATTGACACATAATTTTCGGCCAAAAATTTATTCATTTTAAGGCTATTTTCCATCAAATTATCCATAGATGAACTATTAAAATTAACACCGATATCAATAATTCCTGAAGCAAACAATAAAACAAATACAAAAGAAAAAGCAATCTCACCCGCTATGTATAATCCTACTGCTGATAAAACCGTTTTTAATTTATCCTTTTTGAAAAATTTTGCTAAGAAATAGAACTGAAAACTAAATATGATGATTAGAAACACTGTTTATTATTTTTTATGTCTCACAAAAATACGAAAAATATGCCCGCAAACATTTATATTTGTATGAAACATATCAAAACAAAAAGTGATTTATTATGTATAGCGATAAATTTCAAAACTACTTACAAACGCAATTGAATGATTTAGAAGAACAAGGATTATTCAAAAAAGAACGCATCATTGCTTCTCCTCAAAGTGCAGAAATTACATTAGAAAATGGTAAAACATTACTTAATTTTTGTGCGAACAACTATTTAGGATTATCTGATAATAAAGACGTTATCTCAGCTTCTCAAAAAATGTTAGATGACCGCGGATACGGAATGTCTTCGGTTCGTTTTATTTGTGGTACGCAAGATGTACACAAACAATTAGAGAAAAAAATCGCTAATTTCTTAGGAATGGAAGATACGATTTTATATGCTGCTGCTTTTGACGCAAATGGTGGTGTTTTTGAGCCTTTGTTTACAGAAGAAGATGCTATTATTTCTGATGAATTAAACCACGCTTCTATTATTGATGGTGTTCGTTTATGTAAAGTTGCTCGTTATCGTTATAAAAACAATAATATGGCTGATTTAGAGGCTCAATTAATTGTAGCTTCAGAAAAAAATCATCGTTTCAAAATTATTGTAACAGACGGAGTTTTCTCTATGGATGGTATCGTTGCAGACTTAAAAGGTGTTTGTGATTTAGCTGATAAATACGATGCTTTGGTAATGGTTGATGATTCTCACGCAACTGGTTTTATTGGAAAAACTGGACGTGGAACACATGAGCACAACGAAGTAATGGGACGTGTAGACATCATTACATCTACTTTAGGAAAAGCTTTAGGTGGTGCAATGGGTGGATTTACTTCTGGTAAAAAAGAAGTAATCGAAATGTTACGTCAAAAATCTCGTCCATATTTATTCTCTAACTCTTTAGCTCCTGGAATTGTTGGTGCTGCTTTACAAGTGTTAGAAATGTTAGAAAATGATACAACTTTACGTGATAAAGTAATGTGGAATGCTGAATATTTCCGCAAAGAGATGGTTGCTGCTGGTTTTGATATTCCAGAAGGTGATGCTGCAATTGTACCTGTTATGTTGTATGATGCAAAATTATCTCAAGTAATGGCTGACAAATTATTAGATGAAGGTGTTTATGTAATCGGATTCTTTTTCCCTGTTGTTCCTCGTGATAAAGCACGTATTCGTGTACAATTATCTGCTGCACATACAAAAGAGCAATTAGATCATACAATTGCTGCTTTTACAAAAGTTGGTAAAGAATTAGGAGTGATTAAGTAAGAATCCTCAATCTTTATATACAAGCCGTTTCATATTTCGAAACGGCTTTTTTTTATTTCTTTTGTAACAGTAAACAAGAAGCAGAATAATTTCGCTTAAAATATTTCAAATAATACTTCATCATAAATCTCCAATCTTGGAATTTATAAAAAGGAAGAAAAATTCGTATTAATTTAATCGGAATTAACCTTGGTTTATCCTTC
>NZ_DLJI01000022.1:112230-112582 GCF_002484185.1 Empedobacter sp. UBA7620
TCCTTCAATTGTTGATAAAAACTATATCCTGTTGTAATTTCTCTAGCATCTTCCAATTCAAAATTTTGAAATAAATCTTGATATAATTTAGATGGATTTGGTCTATAGTAACTCTCTACCGGATCTGGAGCTGGCGGAAAAATAAAAGAATTAGTTACAATTAAATAACCATCTTTCTCCAAAATTTCATACAATATTTTACAAAGCTTTTTTCGTTGTTCTTGATCGATATACATCAACACATTATTGAACAAAATACATTTCACTTTATATTTTTTAACTTCCTCTAAAAAAGCTAAATCATATAAATCTCCTACCAAATCTACTCCATCAGCAGATTTCATATCTAGAT
>NZ_DLJI01000055.1:0-65760 GCF_002484185.1 Empedobacter sp. UBA7620
AAAAATGCCTACTGTAAATAGTATGATGAAAAAATTAGCTGAAAAAGAATTGGTGATTTATGAATCGTATAAACCACTTCGGTTATCTGATAAAGGAATTTTAAAAGCTTCTTTGATTGTAAGAAAACACCGATTGACAGAGATGTTTTTGGTAGATAAAATGGGATTTGGCTGGGAGCAAGTGCATGAAATTGCTGAGCAAATAGAACATATTCAAAGTTCAATTTTTTTCGATAAAATGGACGAATTATTAAATTTTCCTAAATTAGATCCGCATGGTTCTCCAATTCCAGATAAAAACGGAAAAATAGAAATTATCAATTACAAAAAGTTGGCAGAATTTAAAGAAGGTGACAAAGTAGAAATATGTGCTGTCATTGGTTCTTCTGATGAATTTTTGAAATATTTGAATTCAAAAAATATTCATTTGAATGATGAAATTGAAATCATTTCAGTCGAAGATTTTGATGGAACAATGAAAGTTAAATTTCTAAAATCAAATGAAATTGAATCATTTAGTAATCATGTAACTTCAAGATTGTTAGGGAAATAATGGTTTTTCAGTTTTTTTTATCAATCGCCTTATTTTTCTATTTTTTAGGGTTTGGATTTTTATTTCAGAAAATTTTTCCTCGAATTAATTCAACTATTTCGTTTACAGTTATAAATGGAATGATAGGAGTTGGACTGATAAGTTTTTTCGTCGCATTTTTTCTTCCATTAAATTTTACATACGAAGTAGTATTAATTTCAATTGCGATTCTATCATTAATTTATCATAGAAACGAAGTGAAGCGAAGTTTGTTGAAACTGAAAAATATATCACGATATTTTTATGCTTTTACTTTTGTTGGATTGTTGGTCGCCGTTACGTATCCTTTTATTTTAGATCATTTCGGGTATTATATTCCGACAATAAAATGGTTAGATTTTGCTGGTTTTGTAAAGGGTCTTTCTAATTTTGAATGGGTTTTGGCGCAAAATAGTTTTTGGCATATTTTACAAGCTTCTATTAACGAAACATTGGATATTTATTATCGATTAAATTTTTGTTTATTTTTAATCTTCAATCTCTATGTTTTCGAATTAAAGCAGAAAAAACTTCTTATTTTTAATTCTCCTTTTTTTATTTTTTCTAAATATTCCTTCGCCAGATCTTCCTGTTTTTGTTCTTTCGATTCTATTAATCAACGAATATTTGCGTTATAATAATAAAGCATCTGATTACCTTTTTTATGCTACTATTTTATTTGTAATTAAACCAATAAGTATTGTGTTACTTTTATTTTTTGGGATTGAATATTTAAGAAATAAAGAATATAAAAATTTAAAAGACAAGAATTTGTTATTAATAATTTTTGTAGTATTTCTATTTATTTTCAAAGGAATAATTATATCAGCAAATCCTTTGTTTCCTTTAGAATTTTCTTCAATAAATAGTTTGAAATGGGCTTCACCGCATCATTTATATGAATTATCTGCACAGAACGGTAAATTTATTCCACTTAAAGATTCGTTTACTTTTGAAGAAGTAGCAAGAATGAATACAACTGAATATTTTCAAGCTATTTTTTTTCAATCATCTTCTCGAACAATAATTTTTCTTTTAATTATTTGTTTAACAATTTTCAATTTGTTAATAGGCTTCTATAAAAAGAATTATTTTATAAAATCGTTAATATTCTGTTGTATAGTGAAATTATTAATAATATTAATTTTTTCTAATCAATTTAGATTTTTATTAGATGTATTAATTATTGATTTATTAATTATGTTTAAGTTAGTTAACACTAAAATATTTAATAAATATTCAGAATTATTAAGTTTAATATTTGTATATATTACTTCATTTATTTTAATATTTTCTATTTTTAAAGGTGATTATTTCAAAAATATTAAATCATTTTCTTATATGAGAAGTATAAATTTTGATCAAATTTTAATTCCAGGAAATTATAAAGAAACTGAATTGAACATTAATAATTTAAAAATAAGTAAAACCAAATTAGAAAAATTTCTACAATATCAAATTTACCTACAACAAATCGATTCTACTGATGTAAGAAAAGGCTTTTATTTTGAAAAAATGGACAGAAAAAGAGAGAAGATTTTAAACATTTTGAAAGAAGAACAAAAAAAGCAAGTTAAATAACTTGCTTTACTATTATTCTGCTTTTCCTTTTATTCTGAAAATTTTTCGAGAAGAAACCGGATCGTTAGATGTGATTGTTACGGATTTATTAAAATCTCCAGTCACAGAACCACTTGAATATTTAACGGTAATATCCGCAGATTTTCCTGGTTCGATAGGTGTTGTAGGATATTCTGGAACTGTACATCCACAAGATCCAACAACGCTTTTAAGGATTAAAGGTTTATCACCTGAGTTGGTTACTTTCATCTTAGCTGTTACTTCAGTATTCAACTTTATATTTCCAAATTGAATTTCTTCTTTTTCTAAACTAAGTGTTTGAGCAAATAAACTTGTAACGCCTAAAGCAAAAGCACCTAAAAACATTAATTTTTTCATGACGATAATTAATTTATAATCAAATGTACAAAAGAATTTTACTTTAAATAAAATTACTTTCGAATTTATTAAAAAAACATTCCAATTTTATAATATATATTTAATATACTAGGCAGTTTAAGGCAGATTATGTAAATTTGCCCAAATTTATTTTAAGTCATATATAAATAATGGAAATCGCATCTAAATATACGCCAACGGAAGTTGAAGGAAAATGGTATGAATACTGGATGGAGAAGAAGTATTTTAAATCTACTCCAGATGAAAGAAAAGCTTACACAATAGTCATTCCACCACCAAATGTAACAGGGGTCTTACACATGGGACATATGTTAAATAATACGATTCAGGACGTTTTAATTCGTCGTGCACGTATGCGTGGATTCAATGCTTGTTGGGTACCAGGTACAGACCATGCTTCGATTGCTACGGAAGCGAAAGTTGTTGCGAAATTAAAAGAAGAAGGTGTTTCTAAATTTGATATTGGTCGTGAAGAATTTCTTAGTCATGCTTGGGATTGGACGCATAAGCATGGTGGAATTATTTTAGATCAATTAAAAAAGTTAGGAGCTTCTTGCGATTGGGATCGTACAAAATTTACGATGGATCCAGATTTATCTGAATCTGTTCAACGTGTTTTTGTTGATTTATATAACAAGGGATTAATTTACCGTGGATACCGTATGGTAAACTGGGATCCAGAGGCGAAGACAAATATTTCTGACGAAGAAGTTATTCATGTTGATAAAAATGGAAAATTATATCATTTAAAATATCAAGTTGACGGAACTGATCAATATATTGTTGTAGCGACAACTCGTCCTGAAACAATTTTTGGTGACTCTGCAGTTTGTATCAATCCAAATGACGAGCGATACGAATGGTTGAAAGGAAAACAAGTTATTGTTCCAATCGTTGGTCGTAAAGTAAATATTATCGAAGACGAATATGTTGACATCGAATTTGGTACAGGATGTCTTAAAGTTACGCCTGCGCACGATGTAAACGATTACGAATTAGGTAAAAAACATAACTTAGATTTCATTGATATTTTTACAGATGATGCAAAATTGAATGATTTAGGATTAAATTATGCTGGATTAGACCGTTTCAAAGCGCGTAAAGAAATCGAAAAAGAATTAGAAGAAAAAGGTTTACTTGAAAAAGTAGAAAATTATAATAATAAAGTTGGTACATCTGAAAGAACAGGAGCGGTGATTGAGCCTAAAATCTCTAATCAATGGTTCTTGAAAATGACAGATTTAGCTAAACCAGCTTTAGATAATGTAATGAATGATACGATTAAATTTCATCCTGCGAAATTTAAAAATACGTATCGTAATTGGATGGAAAATGTAACAGATTGGAACATTTCTCGTCAATTATGGTGGGGACACCAAATTCCTGCATTTTTCTATGGTGATGGAAACGAAGATTTCGTTGTGGCTTTAACAAAAGAAGAAGCTTTACCATTAGCACAAGAAAAAACAGGAAATGCTGCATTAACTATTGAAGATTTACGTCAAGATGAAGATGCATTAGATACTTGGTTTTCTTCTTGGTTATGGCCAATTTCTGTTTTCAACGGAATTAATGAGCCAGAAAATGAAGAAATCAATTATTATTATCCAACACAAGATTTAGTAACTGGTCCAGATATTATTTTCTTCTGGGTAGCGCGTATGATTGTGGCTGGATATGAGTATCGCAACGAATTACCTTTCGAAAATGTATATTTTACAGGAATTGTTCGTGATAAACAAGGACGTAAAATGTCGAAATCGTTAGGAAATTCACCAGATCCAATCGAATTGATGAACGAATACGGTGCAGATGCAACGCGTATGGGAATGTTGTTAACGGCGCCTGCTGGGAATGATTTACCTTTCGATGTTGATTTGTGTTTACAAGGACGTAATTTCGCCAATAAAATTTGGAATGCTTTCCGTTTAATCAAAGGTTGGGAAGTTAAAGAAGATTTAGTACAAACTTCTGCTCAAGCAAAAGCGGTTGAATGGTTCGAAAATAAATTCCAACAAACATTAGCAGATATCGAATATAATTACGATCAATATCGTTTATCTGATTCATTGATGGCGATTTATAAATTGATTTGGGATGATTTCTGTTCTTGGTATTTAGAAGCGATTAAACCTACTTTTGGTGAGCCAATTGATGCAAAAACTTATGCTGTAACTATTTCTTATTTAGAAAATGTATTGAAAGTTTTACATCCATTTATGCCTTTCTTAACAGAAGAAATTTGGCACTTAATTGCAGAAAGAACAGAAAACGAAGCCTTGATTATTTCTAAATATCCAGAAGTAACATCTTTTAACGAAGAAATTATCAAGAATTTCGAAAATACAAAAGAAGCAACTACGGCAATTCGTGGATTACGTTCAGAAAAAGGAATGTCGCCAAAAGAAGCTTTAGAAGTTTTTGCTGAAGATCAAGCTGCGAACGAAATTTATGTTGATGTTTTCTCTAAATTAGGAAATGTTTCTAATTTCAATACAGGAGATAAACCAGAAAAAGGTTTTGCTTTTCGCGTTGGGACGCTAGAATTTATGGTTCCGATGTCTGATAATATCGATATTGAAGCTGAACGCGAGAAATTACAAAAAGAGTTGGATTACAACCAAGGTTTCTTAAATTCTGTTCGTAAAAAATTATCAAACGAAAAATTTGTTGCTGGTGCGCCAGAACAAGTAATTAATGCAGAACGCAAAAAAGAGGCAGATGCTTTAGAAAAAATTGCACAAATTGAAGAACAATTAGCTTCATTGTAATTTTTTTATCAAAATAAAATTTAAAAACCACTTCATTTGAAGTGGTTTTTTTTAGTTGTAATATTCGTACTCTACTTTAAAATAATTATTTCCCTTTTCATCTTTTCCTACAATTAAAATAGGAAAATTATCTTTATCATACGTGTAAGTATAAGTTACAATTCTATTAGGTTCTGCATTTGATAAACTCCAATATTGCGTTTCTTTAACTACATTATTTTCACTATAAGAATGCATAAATTGATTTTGAAGAATTCTAATTACTTCTTGAGAATTTTTGTAAGGACTATTTGATTTGTCGAATTCATATAAATTTTTCATCCCATCACTAAACCAACTTCCAAATGTTTTGTCAATAACGGATGTAATATTATTATTTGTATAAGAATAAATTGCATTTTGATCTCCATTACATGCACTACCGTTGCTACAAACAATTTCTTTATTAAACTTACCTAAGTTGTTGTAATAATATTCATTACGTTGTGTAATAGTACCAGACTCAACAGTTTGTGTATAAGCTAACTTATTTCCGTTGTAAAATAAATTTAATGTGCTATTTTCAAGAGGATTTGTAGCGCCATTGTATTCTACTGTAATTAAATTATCATTTGTATCATACTTATAAGTTGAAATCATTCCATTTGTATAATTTACATTTAGTAATTTTTTGTAATCTTTATCATAAATAAAGGTTCCTTCGCTTACATCCTGTGTTTCTGTTCCATTTATAAATTCATAGCCAGTAGATTTGATTTTTTTAATTACCTTTTTTTCATTGTTTGAAGTTAGATCACCATTATCATCATTTTTACAAGAAGTAAAAATAGAAGTTGAAATAATTGATAGCAGTAATAATTTTGTAAAGTTTGTTTTCATAGTATTTTTATAATAATTGCAAATATATAAAAGCTAAACTATTAAATCGGATTAAGATCTTTTATGATATGAATCTTATTCTATTTTGAGTAAACCATAAACTATAATTCATTAAATTTGCAAACCTTTTTAAAAAGAATTAATGCAGTATTTAGAACTACTTTTAATCGGAATTTTCACAGCTTTTATTGGATCGTCCATTCCTGGATTGTTGAATATGACGGTGGTGAAAATTGGGAAACAAGAAGGAGTAAAAAGTGCATATACTTTTATGTCTGGAACTGCGGTAACGATAGCAATTCAGGTTTATTTAGCAATTTTTCTAGCAA
The DNA here is from genome assembly GCF_002484185.1 of Empedobacter sp. UBA7620. NCBI lineage: Bacteria > Pseudomonadati > Bacteroidota > Flavobacteriia > Flavobacteriales > Weeksellaceae > Empedobacter > Empedobacter sp. UBA7620. The sequence continues at coordinate 6,531 of NZ_DLJI01000055.1, forward strand.
AATTTATTGATTTTAATGAAGAAGTTACCAAAATTTTTAGGGAAGTTGGATTAGCTGTTTTTGTAATTATTACGATTTATTTTCTCTTTTTTGCGAAGAAACAAGATCAAAAAAAGAAGAATAAAAAGCTAAAACAACAAGGTGATGTAAAACAAAAAAATAAATTCATTTATGGATTATTGTTATCTGCTATAAATGTTTTTCCAATACCTTTTTATGTGTTTTTAAGCGCAACGTTGGTTTCGTATAATGTTAATGTTTTTGGACAGCCAAACAGCTCAGTTTTTGCTTTAGGAGTTGTTATTGGTTCGATGATTATTTTTGGTCTATATCTGAAATTTTTTAACTCTAAATCGGAAGAAGATTCATTTATTTTAAAGAATATCAACTATGTAATAGGAGGAGTGACGAGTGTGATTTCTTTGTTAACGATTTATCAACTTTTTCAATAAAAATTTAATTCAAATTTTGCTTTGGATGCGAGTATTTAATCAAGTATTCCATCACTTCATCACATTCTTTTCCTTCTAAAATATAACTCAAAATATCCTCGATTAATTCATCAATAATTTGTGGATTAAACTCAAATTTTTTAGCTAAATCAATGCAAATTGCCTTTTCATTTTGATGAATATTCAAATCTACAACCATTAATAAAACAGCGTCGTATAACAAAGAAAGTCGATCTGTAAATGTTTTAGGCAACGTAAAATAAAACTTCGTGTTTTCGTTCAAAATATAACTTACATCTTTGGCGGAAAGCTCATGAAATTTGGCAATATCAGAGATAATTTGAATCTCTTTTTCATTCAAATTGCCATCACTTTTACCAATAATAAATAAATTTTTGATGTGATTTAATTTATCAACCAAAGTAAGATTATTTTTCATTTGTTGCTTTTTGGGATTAAAAATACTCAAAATAGTAGTAAATTAACGTTCAAATTTTTTCATGTGTCAGATTTTAAAACGAAAATAGATGAGATTTATGATAAGCAATGTGAGAATAAAGTAAATATTCGTCATCTTACTGTTTATCAGCGGAAAGAAAGTCTGAAAAACTTAGAAAATTCAATTCTAAATCATCGTGCCGAAATAGAAGATGCATTGTTTTTGGATTTAAGAAAATCTAAAATAGAATCTGATTCTACCGAAATATTTCCTGTTTTAGCTGAAATTCGATTATTTCGAAAGAATTTGAATCGTTGGACAAAAGCGAAAACAGTTTCAAATAATTTACTTTTTTTCGGTTCAAAAGCGCAAATTCAACCGGAAGCTTTGGGAAATTGTTTGATTATTTCGCCTTGGAATTATCCTTTTCAATTGTGTTTGGTGCATTTAGTTGCTTGTATTTCGGCTGGAAATACAACAATTCTTAAACCTTCGGAGTTTTGTCCGAATGTTTCAAAAGTTCTTAATAAAATTATTTCTGAAGTTTTTGAAGAAAATCATGTCGCGATTATCGAAGGAGAAATTGAAGAAACGACTTATTTGTTAACTAAAAAATTTGATCATATTCATTTCACAGGTTCGCCAAAAGTGGGTAAAATTGTGATGCAAGCAGGAGCAAAGCATCTTTCTTCGGTGACGTTGGAGTTAGGAGGAAAGTCGCCTTTGATTATTGATGGAACAATTCCAATGCAAGAAGTGGTTGAAAAAGCAGTTTGGGGAAAATTGATAAATTTTGGTCAAACATGTATTGCGCCAGATTATATTTTGATTAAAAAAGAATTTCAAGAGCAATTTATAAATATGTTTATTGAACATATAGAAAAAGTCTTTGGAAAAAATCCTTCACAATCGAAAGATTTGGCAAGAATTGTAAATCTTCAAAATTATAATCGATTAAAAAACTTGATTGAAAATGCAATAGAAAATGGTGCAAATTGTCCTTTCGGAAATGAATACATTGAAGCTGAATTGTACATTAAACCAACTTTATTGACAGATATTCCATTTGATGCAAAAATCAATGAAGAAGAAATATTTGGACCAATTTTTCCGATTTATACATTTAAAGAAATAAATGAAGTAATTGAATCTATTAGTCAGAAAGAAAAGCCTTTAGCGTTATATATCTTTTCGAAAAATTTTATTTTTATTAATAAAATTAAGAATGAAACTTCATCTGGTTCTGTGGTAATTAACGAAACATTGGTGCAGGTTTTACATCCAAATTTGCCTTTTGGCGGAGTTAATAATTCTGGAATTGGAGCTTCAACAGGTTATGCTGGCTTTAAAGATTTTTCGCATATGAAACCTATTTTAAAAGTCAATCGATTTTTATCGCCGTCAAAATTTCTCAATTATCCCTATAATTCTACAACTCAAAAGGTAATTGATTTTTTGATGAAATATTTTTAAATCTCGGTTCAACGATTTAATTTTATATTTGTTTTATACAACAATCAACGTTATTTTTGTAGTTAAATCTTATAGAATTGTTATCAAAAAAGACAAAATACGGACTAAAAGCGATGGCTCATTTGGCCAGACAAGAAAGTAACAAACCAGTTTTAATTGGGCAAATTTCTGAAACAGAAGTTATCCCTAAAAAATTCTTGGAAGCTATTTTATTGGATTTAAAAAAGTTAGGCTTCGTCAATTCGAAACAAGGAAAAGGAGGTGGATATTATTTGGCGCGCGATGCGAAAGATATCAGTTTAGCTTCTTTGATTCGTGTTTTAGAAGGGCCGATCGCGCTTTTGCCTTGTGTAAGTAAAAATTACTACGAAAAATGTGATGATTGCCCTAACGAAGGCGTTTGCACATTGAATAAAGTGATGGTTGAATTGAGAGATTCGACTTTAGAAATTCTTGAAAATAAATCTTTAGAAAGTTTAAAATAAATCTTTAGCCTGAGTTTTTCAGGCTTTTTTATTGGGAAATTTTATAAAAGTGAAGAGAAAAAGTATAACTTTTTTTCGAGAATTCTTCCTAATTTCGAACATTTACATTTCATGAAAAATAAATCTATACAAGAAGAGTTTAAAGAACTTTTAGATCAACATTCTTTTTCTACGCATCGCTATTTATTGGCGATTAGTGGAGGAATTGATAGCATGGTTTTGTTAGATTTATTTCGTCAAACTGCTGCAAATTTTCAGGTAGGACATTGTAATTTTCAGTTGCGTGAAGAAGACGCAAATGGTGATGAAATGTTTGTGAGAGAATATTGCGGAAAATATAATATTCCGTTTCATTCGGTTCGTTTTGATGTTGCAGCTTATCAGAAAACAGGAAATTATTCGGTCGAAATGGCTTGCAGGAATTTGCGTTATGAATGGTTTAAGCAAGTTCAAAAACAAAATCGTTTGGATGTTTTGGTGACAGCGCATCATTTGGATGATAATATCGAAACATTTTTGATTAATCTTTCTCGTGGAACAGGTTTGAAAGGTTTGGTCGGAATGCAAATTGATAATGGAAAAATTTTTCGTCCACTTTTGAATCTTACGAAAAATGATTTGTTGGAATATGCAAAATCAAATGAAATTAATTGGCGAGAAGATTATACGAATGCGACGGATGATTATACCAGAAATAAGATTCGTCATCACATTACGCCAATACTAAAAGAGCTTCATCCGCAATTTGATGAGAATTTTTTGTCAAGTTTAAATCATATCAACGATAATTATCAAATTGTACAAAATAAAGTTGAAGAAATTAGAAGTGACTTATTTTCAGGATATAATCCGATTGAAATTGAAATTTCTGCATTAAAAAAACTTCAACCATTAGAAACATTTTTACATTATTTGTTCGAAAAATATGGATTTTCGTCGAGCAAAGAAATTTTGAAATTTTTAGATGCAGAAACGGGAAGTGAAATAAAATCAGCAACTTATCGATTAATTAAAAATCGAGAAAATTTGTTGTTGCAAAAAATAGAAGAAGAAAATGAAGATGAATTAACGATTTTTGATGAGTTAATTGAAATCAATTCGTTAAATTTGAAGTTCGTGAAATCGATAAATCCACACGAAAACGCTACTGAAATAGTAGACTTTACATCAATTTTGTTTCCACTTAAACTTAGAAAAGTAAAAGAGGGAGATTTCTTTTATCCAATTGGAATGAAAGGTCAAAAAAAATTGTTGAGTAAGTTTATGAAAGATTTGAAACTTTCTAAGTTAGAAAAAGAGAAGGTTTGGTTGCTTTGTGACCAAAAAGATCAAATTATTTGGGTGGTAAATCATCGTTTGGATGAACGTTTCAAAACGACAGAAACAAGTAAAAACTTTTTAAACATTACAGTATGTTAAAGAAACTTTGGATACTTTTTTTGTTTCCAATTTTAGTCAACGCACAATTATTTAGTCCTGCAAAATGGTCGAGTTCGGTGAAGGAGGTTGGACAAAATGAGTTTGAAATCGAGGTAACAGGAAAAATTGATAAAGGTTGGCACCTTTATTCAATGAAACATCCTGATGGAGGAATTGGAATTCCAGCAAGTGCATCATTTAAACCAGCTGCAAATGCAAAATTGGTTGGAGGTACGCGAGAAGTTGGAAAACGTATAGATAAATACAGCCAAATTTTTGAACAAGATGAAAAATATTACGAAAATCAAGTAAAATTTGTTCAAAAAGTGAAAGTTTCAGGTGATAAACCTGTAAATGTATCGTATACAATAGAATTTCAGATGTGTGATGCTGAACGTTGTTTGCCACCAGATGAAACAAGTGGAACGATAAAATTAACGCCTTCTACAAAAGTTGAAGAAACGAAAGAAGAGGCAAAGCCAGCAGATGCTACAGAAGCAAAAGATACAGTTGCAGTAACTGAAATTACGCAAGATTCTGTTCAAGAGGGTTCTATAGCGGTTGTTGCGGCAACACAAGATACAATCAAAAAAGTTGACGACTCTTTATTAGCAGATAACGAAAAGAAAAATAATGGTTTATTAAAAATCTTTTCTTTAGGATTTTTAGGTGGATTAGCGGCGTTATTAATGCCTTGTATTTTCCCAATGATTCCTTTGACAGTAAGTATGTTTACAAAACAAAGTAAATCGAAAGGAGAAGGAGTTGGTAAAGCATTTATTTATGGATTATCAATTATTGTTATTTATGTTGCATTAGGTTTATTGGCGACAGTTATTTTTGGACCATCAGTCCTAAATGAAATGTCAACAAATCCGTGGGTGAATTTAGCATTCTTTGCGATTTTTATTGTATTTGCAATTTCATTCTTCGGAGCTTTCGAATTGACATTACCAAGCAAGTGGGTAAATGCTGCTGATAAAGGTGCTGATAAAGGTGGATTAATCGGAATCTTCTTTATGGCATTCACATTAGCATTAGTTTCATTTTCTTGTACAGGACCAATTATCGGTTCGTTATTAGTTCAAGCGACGCAAGGAGGGAACTATTATTCGTTAATCGTAGGAATGTTCGGATTCTCTTTAGCATTAGCGATTCCATTTACATTATTTGCAATGTTCCCAGGATGGTTAAATTCAATGCCAAAATCTGGAGGATGGTTAAATACAATCAAAGTTTCATTAGGATTTATTGAATTAGCTTTTGCCTTGAAATTTTTATCAAATGCTGATTTAGTTTGGCAAATGAACTGGCTACCAAGAGAAATTTTCTTAGCATTTTGGATTGCAATTTTTATCTTCTTAGGATTATATCTTTTAGGTAAATTTAGATTAGAATTAGATTCACCTGTACAAACAATCGGTGTTCCGAGAATGTTATTTGCATTGATTTCAGTATCATTTGCGATTTACATGATTCCAGGTTTATGGGGAGGACCATTAAAATTATTAAGTGGTTTAACACCTCCAATGACATATTCTGAAGCACCACGAGGTTTCCACGAAGGTGTAGGTGGTGGACAAGCGACAGCTAAATTTGATGATCCTAATATGGTTGCTGGACCTCATGGAATTCCTGCATTCAAAGATTTTGATCAGGCTGCGGCTTATGCAACGAAAGTTGGAAAACCAATGTTATTAGATTTCACGGGACATGCATGTGCAAACTGTCGTAAAGTTGAAGAACGTGTTTGGAGTGATGAACGTGTGAAGAAGATTTTGGCTGAAGATGTTGTTTTAGTTTCGTTATATGTTGACGAAGCAAAAGAATTACCAGAAGATCAAAAAGTATTTTCGAAAGCATTAGATCGTAATTTGAAAACAGTAGGTAACAAATGGACTTCTTTCGAAATTGAACATTTTAATGCAAATGCACAGCCTTATTATATTTTGGTTGATAAAGATTTGAATCGTTTCTCAAAACCTTTAGAAGCTGAACTTGATGTAGAAGTTTACTTAAAATGGTTACAAGATGGAATCGCGAAGTATAAAGCGAAATAATTATCTTTATATATAGAAATAAAAACTCCCGCATTTGCGGGAGTTTTTTGTTTCACTCAATTCGTTTCAATAAATATCAATTATCTTTCAACTTTTCAGAGATTTTATATTCATTTTGAAAATTCATAACTATTTTTATTCTCTAGACTTTTAGTGTAAAATAGTTTATTATAGTTACTTAATCTATATGTTTTAGTTTCAAGTTTTTTATTAAAATAGAAGCCAAGAATTTGATTGTTCTTATAAATTTCTAAACAAAAAAATCCCTCAATTTCTTGAAGGATTTAAATATTATTTGATCGAAAAATTAATTACAACCATTCGTCATCATCTTCTGAATCTTCTAATTCAGCATCGATGAATTGAATATAAAATGCAACAATTTCTCCTTTTTCATTGTAACCAAAGTAAGCAGGGTAGATTCCTTCTCCAAAACCAGCTTGAAAAATTGGCGATTTGAATTCTGTATTTGGAATTGTCCAATTGATCCAATCTCCTTCTTCTGACTGATATTTTGGGTTATTTTTAGCGTTCTCTACGAATAATGCATTGAAATAATCATCGTATAAATTTACATCACCTTTGCTTTCGAATTCATCAATAAATTTTACAAAAGAATCTTTTGCTTCTGCATCAACAATTGTAGCTAAACCACTTTCGATAGAAAAACCAAAATATTCTCCTTCTTGTAATTCGTCAATCAACTCAATCCCTTTCATTGCTTCTTCGTAACGAACAGGTTTTTCGTTTGTAAAAGCAACTTTGATACAACCAATCAAATTCTCAACGTCACCATCGTCTTCAAATTTTACGATGCTTGCAGTTACAGGAAAATTACCTTTTGGCGTTTCAAGGAAATAAGGATCTTTATCCATTGATAAATATTCTCCCAAAGGATCATTTACAAAGATTTTACCTGATGGTAAAGAAACTTCTCCCATTTCGATTTGGTCGATTTCTACACCTCCAATTTCTTTATCTGTAAAATATTTTTCTAAATCATTAGGAGCTAAAGTGAATTCTCTTTTAGATTCCCAAGTTTTTAACCATTCTGCTGTTGGTTGCATAAATTATTGTTTTTAAGTGGTACAAAATTACATTAAATAATGAGAGTAACTCAACTTTTATATGTTAGTGAAAAATTAAATTATCTTAATTTTTTTCTCAATTCGTTCTTATCAATATCATATTCTAAATGCATGATCGAAATTAAATCATCTTCAGAAAGTAAATTGTTTTTGTAATATTGAATTAAAAATGATTCGATTTTAGAAAATTCATTTAACGATTTTTGTAAAAAATAAGCTTCAACAAATTGATTATCTTTTGTTTTTAATGTAATCAAATTACTAATTCCGTGCGAACCTTCTGGATTTTCGAACTCACCAAATTCCTTTACAGCTTTTCCTTTGTAATCTTCATTATCAATGACAATAGAAAACAAATCGTTGATTGAAAAAGTTTGATCCTTTACAGAAATTGTATCTTTTGTAAATGTCAATTTTCCATCAAAATTACCTTTCAATTCTGCCGAAGGTCGCTTAAAATAACCATTCCAATAAGCAACAGCTGTTGCTAAAAGCCCAATAAAAATGTAATAATACGTTTGATTTTTGAACACTTTCAGTTCCAAAAACACAAAACTAATTACAGTAACGGCGAGAAATGATAAGATGACTTTTGCAATCTGTTTATTATTTTTTTTAGGTTTTTCTGGTACAAAAATTTCAAAACTATAACTATCCATGTGCTATTTCTTTACGAACTCTACTTAAACTTTCGGGTGTGATGCCTAAATATGAAGCGATCATCCATTGCGGTATGCGAGAGAGTTGGTTGGGATAAAGACGCATAAATTCTAAATAACGAGTCTTTGCAGATGCACCAAGTAACAAATTAATACGATCTTGTAAACTACGCACATGATTTTGAATTAATTTATTTTGAGCAGCTAAATAATTTGGATTTAATCGAGTGATTAAATCATTCAATTTTTCATTCAATAAAATAACGGTAGAATCTTCTATTGCTTGAATATAAAATTTTGATTGTTGCTTACAAAAAGCACTATTTCTATCACTTACAATCCAATTTTCTGTACCAAATTGCAAGACATGTTCTTTTCCATTTTCATCTATTGTATAAGAACGAATAACGCCAGATTCAACAAAAAAATAATCTTCGGAATATTCGCCAGGTTCTAAAATAAATTCATTCTTTTTGATGTGTTTTACCACCAAAAATTTTTCAATTTCTGCCCATTGTTCTTCTGTCAGATCAATAATATTTGATAAATGTTTTTTATAATTTTCCATATGTATAGGAGTATGCAACAAATTTAAGAGAAATTAATCAATAAAATTGTATCAATATTTGTTACAATTAAAAAATTTGTACTAAATTTGTCCCATCGATATAGAGAAATGAATAATTTAAGATTTGCAACGGCGATTCATATTTTAGTTTTGACTGAAAAATTTAAAGGACAATTAATTACTTCTGATTTTATTGCTGGAAGTATTAATGTTAATCCTGTTGTGGTTCGTCGTGAGATTAAATTCTTGAAAGAAGCAGGCTTCATAGATTCGAAAAAAGGTAAAGAAGGAGGAATTTATTTAGTTAAAGATTCTGCTGATATTTTGTTAGGCGATATCTATAAAATTGTCAATCAAGAAAATGTTTTTGGAAGAATGAATCATACCAATCCTGAATGTCCAGTTGGTAAACAAATGAATGATAATCTTGAAAAATTATTTGATAATGCTGAATCAGAGTTGATTAAATCGTTAAATCATAAAACTTTAAAACAATTTTCTGATGAATTTCAGTAAAATTTTTTATCTTTAAATGTAACAAAATTAATTACAATATAAAATTAAATAAAATGAGAGTAGCAGTAATTGGAGCAACAGGTTTTGTAGGCTCACATATCGTAGAAGAATTGGTAAATAGAAATCAATCTATCAAAGCATTTGCACGAAATACTGACAAGGTTTTAGATAGTAAAAATGTAGCAAAAGTGGCGTTAGATGTAAACGATGTGCAAGCTTTGGCAACAGATTTGAAAGGTGCTGATGTGGTTGTAAGTGCTTTTAATGCTGGTTGGACGAATCCAAATATTTATGAAGATTATTTGAAAGGCGCAAAAGCTATTGAAGAAGCAACTAAATTAGCAGGCGTAAAACGTTTGATTGTTATTGGTGGTGCGGGAAGTTTGTATGTGAATGATCAAAAAGAATTACAAATTGTAGACGCGCCAGATTTTCCTGAGCAAATAAAACAAGGTGCTTTGGCTGCGAGAGATTATTATAATATCTTGAAACAAGATAATGAGTTGGATTGGACAATGTTTTCTCCAGCGCCAGAAATGCATCAAGGTACTTCTGGAGAGCGAAAAGGAACATATCGTTTAGGAAATGATGTACCAGTTTTCAATGCAGAAGGACGTAGTATTTTGTCTGTGGAAGATGTTGCAGTGGTGATTGCAGATGAAATAGAAAATGCCAATCATATAAAAATCAGATTTACAGCAGCTTATTAAGAAGTTTGAATAAATTTACAATAAAATTATTTTTATAGGACAATTTTTTGTTTTTGGTACGGTTTGTGAAAAACAGATAGCAAATACAAGAATAATGAAATTGTCAATCGCAATAGGATGTTTAATTCTAAGTTTAGGATTTGTTCTAATATGCTCTTTTCTAAATCTTGGTGTATTTTTTAATCAACTGCTTGGAGTAGTTTTTCTTTTCTGTAGTTTGTTTATGGGATATTTAGGTTTTGTTAATTTATTTGATTACCTAAATCATTCAAGATTAGTAAATAAAGGATTAAAAGTAAAAGCACATATTATTGAAATAAAAAGAGGTTTATTAGGAGAAAATCATTTGCCAGACTATATAGTTGAAGTTTTTTATAAACATCCAAATACTGAAAAAATTTATTATACAGAATTTGAATATTTTGGAGATGTTAACGCAAGTGAGAATCTAAAAAAAGGAAAAGAGGTTGATATTTTAATCGATCCTCAAAATCCAGAAAACATTTATTATAAAAATGTAATTTAAAAAGGCTGTCCTAACAAATAAGACAGCCTTTATTATTTTTATTTGGATAAAAACTATTTTTTGATATACCTTTTATTTCCATTGTCATTGATGTAGTATTTTCCACCTTTTGGTCCTACATAAACTTTGTGCCCATACTAATTACCTGCAGTGGTAGTTTTAGCTACATTCGTTTTTGTTTCGTTTTTTGGAGTAGTCGTTTTCTCAACTTTTATTTCTGAAACTACTTTTTTATCAGTTTTACCTTTAGGGGTAACTTCAGTTTTCTTAATTGTGGTTACTTTTACATCCTTTTTAGCATGTGTTCCTTTTTTATCTGCTGATGCTTTAGTTGTTGTCTTTACTGTTTCTATTTTAGTTGCTTTTGTTGGAGTTTTTTTTTGAGCAAATGCTACAGATGATCCAGTAAGAGCAAATAAGCTAAGCGCGATAGCTGTTTTTTTAATTAAATTCATTGTGATTTTCTTTTGAATTGTTATTTATATTCAGTTAAAATTTCTATTCAATATTAAACAAATTATCATCCAAAACAATAAGAATAAACTTAAGATTAGCTTAAGAAAAATTATTTTAAATGATCCAATAACATTTCTGCTGTCGCTGGGTTTGTAGCTAATGGAATATTGTGTACATCGCACAGTCTCAATAACATATTTACATCTGGTTCGTGCGGATGTTTTCCCATCGGATCTCTAAAAAAGAAAACCATATCTGTTTTTCCTTCTACAACTCGAGCAGCAATTTGCGCGTCACCACCAAGAGGACCAGATAGATAGCGCGTAACTTTTAGTCCAGTTTGCTCCGCATACTTTCCTGTCGTTCCTGTTGCGATAAATGTGATATTATTATTGTTTAAAGCTTCTTTATGTTTCATTAAAAAATTGACCATTTCAGCTTTTTTTCCATCATGAGCGATCAATGCTATTTCCATATATTTTTTCTATTTAATCTAAAATATTACTTTTGTACAAAGTTAGCAGAACAATCTTAAATAACGAGTTGTTTTCAGAATTATAAATAGTATACGACTATGAAATTTAATTTATTAACGGTAAAAGAAATTGTAAAATTAACGGCTGATGCTGTTCAAATTTCGTTTGATGTTCCTGAGGAATTACACGAAGAATACAATTTTTTACCTGGACAATATATCACTCTTAATATTAATGGAGAACGAAGAGATTACTCTTTATGTGAATCTCCTAAAGATAAAAAATGGAGCATTGGGGTTAAATCTCAACCAAATGGAAAGATTTCTTCTTATTTAGTAAATGAACTAAAAGTTGGTGATCAATTAGAAGTTTCTACGCCAAGTGGACGTTTTTCTATTCCTACAAAACCAAACGAAAAACGTACGTTATTAGCTTTTACAGCGGGTAGTGGAATCACGCCAATTATGAGTATGTTGGAGTTTACATTGCAGACTGAAGAATGGGTAAATTTTCATATTTTTTATGTAAATAGAGACGAGAACTCAATCATGTTCAAAGAGCGTTTGACAGAATTAAAACAAAAATATCCAAACAATGTTTTCATTCATCATTTTTATACGCGCCAAGATCAGGAGAATTTCATTTACAATGGACGAATTGATGAGAAGAAATTTGATTTAATCTTGAATCAAATTATTGATATCAACGAAGTAGATGAAGCAATGGTTTGTGGACCAGAACAAATGATTTTGACTTTAGCGAAGAAAATCAACGAAGCGGGAATTATCGAGAAACATATTCATTTCGAAATGTTTAATCCTTCAGTGAAAACAGAAGATATTTTTACAAAACATGACGAAGGACCTCAAACGGTTCAAGTTACTGTAACGCTTGATGGCGAAACTTCTGAAGTGACTTGGGATAGAGGAAAAAACTTGATTGATACAATGTTAGACGCTGGTATTGATGCGCCTTACTCGTGTAAAGGTGGTGTTTGTTCGTCTTGCATGTGTAAGATAACAGAAGGCGAAGTGCATATTGGAGACAACTATGTATTAACGGATTCTGATTACGAAGAAGGAATGACGTTAGCGTGTATTTCTCGTCCAAAAACAGCTACTTTAGCAATTGATTTTGATGAAGTTTAAGTTTAAGAACAATATATTTTAAATCAAAAAGGCGAGCTGAATTCAGCTCGCCTTTTTGATTTATATTTGTTCGCTTTGAATTAGAATTTTATCATCTAAATCTTTATTTAATTTTCCTCATCAAACATTTCCTTGAACGAGACAAATTCTCTTCCCGGAAGAATTAAATTTAAAGCAACTCCAATTATAGATGCCAAAGCCATTCCTTCTAAAGAAAATAAATCTCTGATGTGAATTGCCGCACCACCAATTCCTATAATTAGGATAACAGATGAAATGATTAGGTTTCGTTTTATCTTAAAATCAACTTTATTTTCAATTAACATTCTCAAACCACTCGAAGCAATAATTCCGAATAATAAAATAGAAACGCCACCCATAACTGGTGTTGGAATTGTACTTAATAATGCTGAAACTTTACCACAAAATCCAAATAAAATAGCAAAACAAGCTGCTCCAATAAATACATAAATACTAAAAGCTCTTGTAATAGCTAAAACACCAATATTCTCGCCATACGTCGTGTTTGGAGGCCCACCTAAACAAGCGGCAATCATTGTTGCAATTCCGTCACCTAACATAGATCGGTCTAAACCTGGATCTTCAATTAAATCTCTATTCACGACTTTACTCAAAACTAATTGATGTCCGATATGTTCAGCGATTGGTACAATTGCAACCGGAATCATTAAGAAAATAACATACCAAGATAATGTAGGCGTATAATCTACAAAAGGAACCGTAAAATCTGGAATCATAAACCATTTTGCTTCTATAACAGGATTTAAATCAACAACACCCATTGTAATTGCAAAAATATATCCACCAATAATTCCGACCAAAACTGGAATTACACTCAAAAAACCTTTACTGAAAATTGCTGTAATTATCGTGATAATTAACGTAACAAAACCAATTGTAACATAGGTTAAATCATATTCGCCTGAAGGATTATTTGTCACCATTTTGATTGCTGTAGAAGCTAATCCTAGCCCAATTACCATAATTACTGGACCAACAACAATAGGAGGTAAAAGTTTCATTAACCATTTTGTTCCAGCAGTTGCGATAAATAGTGCGACCAATGAATAGGTAACTCCAACTAAAAAACTTCCTACCAAGAAACTTCCTGTCGCTATTCCACTTTCTGGGTTTGCTTCTAAAGCTTTCATTGCGATAATTGGATTGATAAAAGCAAATGAAGAACCAAGGTAAGAAGGGACTTTTCCTCGTGTAATTAAGATGAAAACTAAAGTTCCGATTCCGCTCGAAATTAATGCAATTGCTGGTGACATTCCTGTCAAAGCAGGAACTAAAACTGTTGCGCCAAACATCGCAAAAAGATGCTGTATACTTAATAATATACCTTGTCCTAACTTCGGTTTTTCGTCGATAGCTAAGACAATATTTTGGTCATTTTGTTGACTCATTTTTAAAAGAAATTGAAATTGTTTTGTTTGAATACAAAAGTAGCTCAAAACGATTAATAAGTACAGAAATCATATAACTATTTAGCGAAATCTTGTAAATGATTTTGTAGCTATTCTTGCGAAATTTGTAAGACAAAAATCAATGAATTATGGAAACAAAAGAATTAAAATTCAAAACAAATATAAATTGTAGTGGTTGCGTGAGCAAAGTGAAACCTTTTTTAGATAAGTTAGATGGTTTAGAAGCTTGGGAAGTTGATACTGATAATCCTGATAAAGTTTTGTCTGTAAAAATTAATCAAGCAACAGACGAAGAAATTATTGATACAATTGAGAAAGTTGGTTTTTCAGCTGAATTAATTGAAGAATAGATATTTTTTTAGGTAGAATGACTTATTTTTTGTGATAATTTAAGTCAATATAATCTCAAGTTAATCTTGAATTGACTTGAGATTTTTTATTTTATTTTTTCGAAATTGTAGAAAGAAAAGCACGCCCATAGAAAGTTGAAGAATAAATAATAAAATAATCCACGTATTCATTTTTGCTGCAAAATCTGATAATTGGTTGTACATTATATCATATTTATCTATTGAAGTTTCTGCTATATTTTTCACAAACTGTATATCATTCGATTTTTCAATCAGCATAATTTGTTCACCTTTATAACCTTCATTTTTATTCGGAACAAGTTCAATTTGATTAGCGCTTACAAAAAACAGAAAAACACTAATGATTGTAGATAAAAATAATAGAAAATAATTGATGTATTTCATGGGTTATAAAATATTTTGTAAAGATACATTAACTTTTTTAGCTTGCTGTATGTGCGCCAAATGATGATTGCAATGCCAAGCATAAATCGCAAGATTTGTTTTTAAATCAATCAATTGATTTGTTTCTGGATGACGAAATTTTTTCTCCCAATCGCTTTCAACAAACGAATTTAACAAAACAACCCAACGTTGATGCAGCGCAAATAGCAAATTGACTGAAATGTTGACGTCAAGATTTTTAGAATCTTCTAATTCAGCCCAAATATTTTCCTCGTAAGGTTTTATTGTCGGAACATCTTCGGTTAAAGCCAGTTTAAAACGAATAAAACTATTCATATGGCTATCTGCACAATGATGCACAACTTGTCTAATTGTCCAGCCTTCTGGACGATATTGTTGTTCTAATTCAGCTTCTGAAAGAGAGGTAATTTCATTCTGAATTTTTTGTGGAAATTCACGAATTGTTGAAATCCATTGTTCAATAGATTCTTTATTAAATGATGCTGGAATTTCAAATTTACCGATCGGATATTTTAAATTTTCTAGTGTTTTCATATTGTTCTTAAATTTAATAAATTTTACAACTTTACTGATAAAAATTATTCTATTTTGTTAGAACGAGTCACTAACTTTGCAACTTCAAAAAATAATTGTGCAAACCAAACGCATCATAAAATTTGTTACCATACTGATTATTTTCGTAATTCAGTTTTTGTTTCTATTTGCGATAATGAACGAGCGAATAGAACATTATGTTGTGCCATATATTATTGTTGCGATTTGTGCTTTATTGCTAATTGTTTACCGCAAATTTCCGTTGCATCATCACGAATATTCATTTGATCGAAAAACATTAGTTTTATGGATTCCTATAGCTGCAATTATAACGTATTTAATCAATAATCAACTTGGTTTAGGAGGCGTTTTTTCAGCTGGAATTATCGGAACTTTAGGTTCATTTTTAACGAAGTTTAATCCTCGTTCAGAATATCTAAAACAAATTGCAGGACCTATATATTGTGGTGCTTTCATTGGAATGACTTCGCTTGATTTTCAGTATGTTTATTGGATGATTATTACGGCTGGAGTTTTTACAGCCTTGTTATTTTTTGCTACAAAATCTTTATTTGTTGGTGTAGGAGGAAAGCTGGGAACGTTAGCATTTATCGGAGTTTTATTGAGTATGTTGTTGTTTAAATTAATTATTGGCTAATGATTACTGAATTTTTAATATTAATGATGTGTTCAATAATAGCTTCATTAACAACGTACGAATTAAATATTCGTTTCAAACAAGGTCCAGTTCGTGCTTCTGCAATGATTGCGATGATTGTTGGCGGATTTTTTTATTTCTTTCCGACAATTTTACCTGAGTTTTATACCAAAAATATTCCGTTGTATGTAATCGGTGGAACTTTCATTGGAATGGTATCATCAACCATAAGTATCAGTTATTTTTCGTTGGTTTTTTCTCCAATTTTATTTGCAGTTTTATTGCATTATACAAGCAAAGTTTTCAATGGTTATGGAGGTGCGTTAGGTACAACTGCTTGCATCTCATTGATGTGTACAATGGCATTCCCAATTATTACAAAAAATAAAAAGGTGACCTATGGTTATCGTCTAATTCGAATTATTTTCAAGAAAAGAAAACGTAATAGAATTATTAAACGTAAAGTTTAATCAAAGCAATTGAAAACTATCTCTCCCAATGTTTTACTTTTCCAATAATTAATTTGTTTTATTTCTGATTCTCCTAATAATTCTAAATCAGAAACTTCTACTTTTTTGTTTAATTCTTTTGGATTTAGAAGGATCAAACTTGAATTTACTTCGGCTTTTAATTGTGAAATTAATTCAACAGGAAAGTCAATAAATTTCAAATCGAAACATCTATTTTTTTCAACACAAGCAAAAATTAAATAAGTAGAATTTACAATCAAATAAAAATCTTGTTTTGTCTTTTGATAATTAATTTTAATTTGATAAAAGTTAGATGAATCATTCACTTTCAGAACAACTTCTGTCTTGGTAAATGGATATTTGATTCCTTTCAGAATTTTCTCTAAATCTTCTATTGTGTAATTAGGAGTGGTGTCAAAACCTGTAATTCCTTTTTGTAATTTCATAAATTTTGGTCGTCAATATATTTTAAATGTAATATTTATTCCTTCAATTTATATAATTCTCAACTTTAGGAAATTGTTAAATTTTCTAATTATATTTTATGAATATGATATGATTTATTGTGTCATATTTAACAAATTCATCTCATTTGATTCTTTACTTTTGAAACTAACAAAACCATAAATTATTATAACATGAAAAAACTTATATTTTCGGTATGTTTTACAACTATTTCTTGTATTGCTTCGTTTGCACAAGCTAAAAAGGAGAACATAAAAGTAATCTACAACACAGATTTTATTTTAGATTTTGATAAAGTCAAAAGTAGTATTCCTGCTGCGTATCATGCGAGTTTCAAAAGTGAAATAGATCGCGGAATTTCGGTGAAATTTGTATTGGAAAGTAATGGAAAAATGTCTTCTTTCAAACCTGAAATTAAAATTGATAACAATCAATCCAATGATAATTCTATTGCGCAGATGATTATTGCTGCAGAAGCAAATCCACAATATAAAGATTATGAAAAAAATGAATTTTATAATGTGAAAGATTTTGGTGTGAAAACCTTTTTGATTAAGGATAAAATCTTTGATTATCAATGGAAAATAACAAAAGAAAAAACAGAAATAGCAGGTTATAATGCAACAAAAGCAATTGGAATAGACGAGGATGGAAAAGAGGTGATTGCATGGTATACAACGAGTTTGCCTTATAGAGATGGTCCTTATCGTTATGCTAATTTACCAGGTTTGATTGTGAAAGCAGAAATGTCAACAGATGAATTCAAGGCTGTTTTTACGATGAAAGAAATCGAAATTTTAGATAAAGATGTTGTGATTACTTTGCCAACAAAGGGAAAAGTTGTGACAGACAAAGAATTTATGGCGGAAATGAAAGCAATGAATGAACGTCATAAGCAAGTAAATCAAGGAGTTGATAAATAACAATAGAAGAGTTGCAGAAATGTGGCTCTTTTTTTGAATAAATATTATTGATTTAATCAATCAATTAAACGAATAATCATTTTAATTTTTGATAATTCTAATCTGTTACTTTTGGAAAAATTAGATTTATGACAAAGAAAGGAAATCACTACAAATTAACATTAGAACAGACCGAATTATTAGACAAAGATGCGCCATTACAAGCTCCAATTGTTTTAGATTTTATGAATCATGATGAGATTTTTAAGATTATTGAAATGATAAAATCTAAAAATCCGTTCGAAAATGAAAATCAATCAGTGGAATTTGCAATAGGTTTGAAGTTATTTTTGGAAGTGGTAATGAAGAATAAAAACAATCCAATTTTTGAGGATTTAATTCCTGCGATTAAAGCTTTTATGCCTAAATTGAAAGAAAATTTAAAGTAATAAAAGATGGTTTGGCAAAATGAATTAACAGCATTATTTGGCGTAAAATATCCGATTATTCAAGCGCCAATGTTTGGAGTAACGACATCAGAAATGGTTGCTGCAGCAAGTAATTGTAACTGTTTAGGTTCTTTGCCAATTGCCGATTTGGATGCAGAGAATTCGTTGAAGCGAATCTATCAAACAAAAAAAATAACGAATAAACCTTTTGCTGTCAATATTTTTGCAAACGATATTCCTGAAATCACACCAGAATTAAAGCAAAGGTATAACGCAATAAAAAATAAGTTAATTGAGCTTTCGCATCAACAAAACTTTGAAGTTGTTTTTCCTGAAATTGAAGCTGTAAAACCAAATGGTTATAAGGAGCAAATAGACGTAATTTTACAAGAAAAATGTAAAATTTTGAGCTTTACTTTTGGTAATTTGGATGATGATTCTATTAATCGTCTTAAAGAACATAACGTAACATTAATAGGGACTTGTACAACGCTGGATGAAGCGATACAATTGGAAAAATCAAATATTGATGTGATTTGTGTACAAGGAATTGAAGCTGGTGGACATCGTGGAACTTTCAATCCAGATATTTTGCCTCAAATTGGTGGCTTTTCATTGTTTTCGCAAGTAAAAGATGTTGTGAAAAAGCCGTTGATTTTTGCTGGTGGAATTTATGATGCGAAAACACTTTTGGCGGCTAAACAGCTGGGTGCATACGCTTTTCAGATTGGTAGTTTGTTTTTGTGTTCCAATGAAAGTGCTTTAAAATCGTTCGAAAAAGAGCGATTAAAAAATGTGAAAGAAAATGAAATTATCTTGACAAAAAGTTTTTCTGGAAGATATGCACGAGGAATTGAGAATGAATTTATTCGTTTGTTTGAAAATTCTGAGTTTGTTTTACCTTATCCTTATCAAAATAAATTAACAAATGCGTTGAGAAACGCTTCTAAATCAAAAAAAAATACAGCGTTTACAAATTTATGGTTAGGACAATCTTTTAAAAATTTTGAAGAAGATTCTACATCAAATCTTCTTCAAAAATTAATTGATTCTGTAGAGGATTATCAATAATTATCGCATCGATTTTTCAATTCTTCTATCTGGAATCAGCCATAATAAAGCGATTAAAGCATAAATAATAATACCAATTTCGGGTTTTATAAATGAAATTCCGATTCCAACTAAATAACCAATACTAGAGGTCTTTTCTTTTAAACTTCTACTCAGAGATTTTCCAATAACAGATTCCTTTCCTTCTTGTTTTATAGCAATTTTTTCAATAATCATAAATGCTACACTACTCATAAATAGGACAAATCCATAAAAAGCAACAGGAAAAGTTGAGTCGTAATTTTCGCCCATCCAACCAGTCGAAACAGGTAGCAAAGACAACCAAAAAAGTAGATGTAAATTACTCCATAAAATTCCGCCGTTTACTTTTTCAATTGCCTGAAAAAGATGATGATGATTGTTCCAATAAATTCCAACATAAATAAAACTGAACAAATAATTCAGAAATTTTGGGATATAAGGTTTCAAACTCATGATATCATCTCCAAGCGGAACTTTCAAATCCAAAACCATAATGGTAATAATAATAGCAAGAACGCCGTCGCTAAAAGCTTCTAATCTGTTTGTAGTCATAGGTTTTATTAGTTTTTATTATTCAGAATGATGCTAATTTATCAAAATTATTGTAACAATTAGGGATTTGTTTTAAAATTTCTATTATATTTATTTTCATAATTTTAAACAAAGTTTCTCGTAAATAGAGATAGTTTTATGAATACTTTTATTGCAATCCTGAGAGGTATAAATGTAAGTGGTAAAAAAATCATTAAAATGGATGTTTTGACCAAACTTTTAGAGGAACTTAGACTGGAAAATGTGACGACTTACGTGCAAAGTGGAAATGCTGTTTTTTCGACAAATTTGACTGATATCAAAGAAATTGGTGATTTAATTCACGATAAAATTGTAGAAAGTCTATCTTTTGAAGTTCCAGTTTTGATTCTTACCATCGAAAAATTAAAAAATATCATCGAAAATAATCCTTTCTTAAAAGATTTGAGCATTGATAAAGAGTTTTTACATTATACGTTTTTGGCAAATAAACTAGAGGAAATAAATACTGAAAAAGTTGAAAGTTCGAAAACTGAAGATGAACAATATTTTATTGCTGATGATGTCGTTTATTTATATTGTCCTTCTGGTTATGGAAAAACAAAATTGACCAACAATTTTTTCGAAAAATTATTAAATGTAAGTGCTACAACCCGTAATCAAAATACAACAACTGCTTTATTGCAATTGGCTTTGATGAGAGAAAATTAGAAAGAGAGTTAAATACAGACATAAAAAAACCGTTATTAAATGACTAATAACGGCTTTTTTATGTTTTTGAATGAAATTATTCAGCGATTAATTTATCTAATAAATCATTAATTTCTTTATCGTTCCAATCTCTTGTTTTTGTTTCTTTCAACACAACTTCACCTTTCTTATTTAAAATATATGTTGTTGGAAAAACCTTTGGCAACATATTATTTGAAATTGGACTATTTGGCTCATAAACTGGCATTGTATAGTTATTTTTTTGTAAAAAAGGATTAAAAACAGTCGGTTTATCCTGAATTGCTATCAATACAAATTTTACTTTTTGTCCTTTTGCTTCATACAATTTCTGAATGGTTGGCATTTCTGCTACACAAGGAGGACACCAGCTTCCCCAAAAATTTAGAAAAACAACTTCACCACTTTTCTTGAAATCAATCAAGTTTGTATTCGCAGCGCCGTTATGACCAATTAAATCAATATCATAATCACTTTCTGTTAATTCTATATCAGAACCAGCAACGTGGCTATTATCTTCCATTTTACTTTTAAAAAATGTACCGATTGGTGTAAACATAATAGCGACTAAAGCGACAACTACAACGATGGCAAAAATAATTTGCTTATTTCCTTTCATTTTTCTTTTTCAATAAAATCTTACACAAAGATGCGAACAAATAACAAGTTGAACAAATTGAAAAAAATGATTAATTACCGATGTTTTCGTCAATCAAATCTAAAATTTCATTTACAATATCTTCACCTTTATTATTGTTGTAATATTTTTGTAAATCTTCGTGAAAATCATCTGCCGAATACGTATCAGGATTACTTTTGAAACGCGCCAACATTTCCATTCCAGCTTGTGGACGAGGACCAAAACGGAAAGCTTCTTCATTTTCTTCATTTACTCCAATAATAATTGGAATAGAAGCTGCACCATTTGTTTTGTATTTTTCCATCAACTCCAAGTTCTCATCACGTAAAACATAATGCGTCGAAACATTTAGTGCATTTGCTAATTTCTCCACAACAGGCAAAATTTGAGAAGCATCTCCACACCAACCTTCTGTAATTACTAATAATTTTAAATTATTTGAAGTTGATTTAACGCGTGTTTCTTGCGCAGGATTTAATTTGAATGTTTTAAAAATTCTGTTCATGCGTTGCAATCCCAAAGCATAATATTGTACATATTCTTTCGGATCATCGTTTTCGATTTCGTTTTCCAAGTCATCTTCAACGCGTGTGATGTAATCTTCGTATGATAAACCTTTGTTGATGTATTCTGTTAAATTCATTTGATTCTAATTTGTTACAAATATAAAGCAATTCTACGAGCTTATTTTGTAACAATGATGACATTGTTTGTCGTTAAAATTTGGTAAATTGCGACTTTCGAAAGTAGAAAAATGTATCAAAATCCATTAAAAAAAACAATAGAATATTTAAAAGGTGCTGGACCTGAGCGTGCTAAAACACTGCAAAGTGAATTCAGAATTTTTAGATACGAAGATTTGATACAACATTTTCCTTTTCGTCATGTTGATAAATCGAAATTCTATAAAATTTCTGAAATTTCATCAACAGCAGCCGAAATACAATTGAAAGGTAAAATTGTTAGTTTAGAAGAAATTAACCAAGGAAAAGTGAAACGTTTGGTTGGGAAATTTCAAGATGGAACAGGGACTTTGGAATTGGTTTGGTTCAAAGTTTCTTCTTGGCAAAAGGAAAAATTGAGAAACGATCTTTTCAAAGAAGTTGTGATTTACGGAAAACCGAATGTGTTCAATAATAATTTCAGTATCACACATCCTGAAATTGAATTAGTTGAAGACTCGAAAAATATTCCGCTTGGATTATTTCCTGTTTATCCAAGCACCGAAAAGTTGACGAAAAAAGGAATTACGAATCGTGTTCTTCAAAAAATGATGATGAATCTTTTTGCTGAAAACATTGATATTCCTGAGAATTTACCATTAAATGTTCTCGATCATTATAAATTAGTTGGAAGAAATGAAGCGTTAAAAGCAATTCATTTTCCGAAAGATGTAACAGAATTAAATGCAGCAATTCGTCGTCTAAAATTTGAAGAATTTTTCTTTCTAAATCTTGCTAATCTCTCTCAAAAAGCAGTTAATAAACAAAAGAATAGAAGTAATCCTTTTCCAGAAATTGGTCATTATTTCAATACATTTTACAATGAATATTTACCTTTTGAATTGACAAATGCGCAGAAAAGAGTCATAAAAGAAATTCGTTTTGATCTTCGTCAACCTGCGCAAATGAATCGTTTGTTGCAAGGTGATGTTGGTTCTGGAAAAACGATGGTTGCGTTGTTAACGATGTTGATTGCAGTCGACAATGGTTTTCAGGCGGCTTTAATTGCGCCAACCGAAATTCTTGCACAACAACATTACGAAAGCATTACAGAATTGCTGAATGGTTTGGATGTTTCGGTTGAATTATTGACTGGTTCGGTGACAAAGAAAAAGCGTCAACCAATTTTAGAAAACCTTGAAAATGGAAACCTTAAAATCATTATTGGGACGCATGCATTGTTAGAAGATAATGTGATTTTTCAGAATTTGGGATTAGCGATTATTGATGAACAACATCGTTTTGGAGTTGCTCAACGTGCTAAATTTTGGAGAAAAGCTAAACTTCCACCACATATTTTAGTGATGACAGCGACGCCAATTCCTCGTACACTTTCGATGACAATGTATGGTGATTTGGATGTTTCAGTGATCGATGAATTACCAAAAGGACGAAAACCTATTAAAACGCTTCATAAAACGGATGCACATCGTTTGAGTGTTTTCAAATTTATGAAAGATGAAATTGCGAAAGGTCGTCAAATTTATGTGGTTTATCCATTAATTGAAGAATCAGCAAAGTTAGAATTGAAAGATTTAATGGATGGCTACGAAAGTATTTCTCGTGCTTTTCCGTTGCCAGAATATGCGATAAGTATTGTGCATGGTCGTCAAAAACCTGCTGATAAAGAATTTGAAATGAATCGTTTCAAAAATAATGAAACGCAAATTTTGGTTGCTACAACTGTGATAGAAGTTGGTGTAAATGTGCCAAATGCTTCTGTTATGATTATTGAAAATTCTGAACGTTTTGGACTTTCTCAATTGCATCAACTTCGTGGTCGTGTAGGTCGTGGTGCGGAACAATCGTATTGTATTTTGATGACAGGTGGAAAATTGAACGAAGTTTCGAAACGTCGTATACAAACGATGTGTCAAACAAATGATGGTTTTCAAGTAGCAGAAGTTGATTTGGAATTGCGTGGTCCTGGAGATATGATGGGAACGCAACAAAGTGGTGTTTTAAATCTTAAGATTGCTGATTTAGCGAAAGACAAAGAGGTTTTGTATGCAGCAAGAAAATGTGTTGAAGCTATTCTTTCACAAGATCCGACACTTTCTTCTCCGATTTATGAACCAACAAAAAAATATTTTATTGAAAATCATAAAGATAAAGTTGGTTGGAGTCAAATTTCTTAAAATTTAACATTAAGGAAACGATTTGTATAATTTTTTGGTATAATTTATGTTTGTTTAAAATCAAATACAAAACACCGAATTTTATTAGAAACTTTTAATTTTATCAATTGTGTTAAATGAAATTAACATTAAAAATTATTTTTAACACAACATTAGCGTCAACCAAAAAATTATAGATTATGATGTACACAAATTTAGAACTTATCAGAACTCCACAAGGAGTAGAGGTTGAAGGAAATTCACTATGGATGTTCAATCAGCATTTGAATTTAATGATATTAATCGCTAATGAATCGATAAAAATTAAACCTTCTATGTCTTTTCAACGATTTAGAAAAAATTAAATAATATCTCTCAAAACCGCTTGTTTAGCGGTTTTTTTATTTCTAAACTTCTTCATCATTTTTATTTATTCATTTATTGCGAAATAATATATCGTCTTATTCTTCCTTGTAAATAATTGAATTGTAATTATTATAAAAATTAATTATATCTAATAAATTTTATAGATTTGATTTATAGTTGTATCCGATTTAGTTTTGCTCTGTCTTAAAATGATAAATAAAAGAATAAAACTATAATTATGATCAAAAGAAGTTTAGTATTAAGTTTAGCATTTCTTTCTACGATTGGATTTGCGCAACAATTAACAACAAACACAGGTGCTCCAGTTGGAGATAATCAAAATTCTAAAACAATCGGAAACAATGGACAAGTTTTGTTGGAAGACATTCATTTAATTGAAAAATTAGCAGCGTTTGATCGCGAACGTATTCCAGAACGTGTTGTTCATGCGCGTGGAGCTGGAGCTTTCGGAGAATTTGTAGCTGATAAAGATTTTTCTGATGTAACGATGGCTGATTTCTTGTCAACAGCTGGTAAAAAAACACCATTATTTGTGCGTTTCTCTACTGTAACACATCAACAAGGTTCGCCAGAAACTTATCGTGATCCACGTGGATTTGCCGTTAAATTTTACACAGAACAAGGAAATTACGATTTAGTTGGAAACAATTTACCTGTTTTCTTTATTCGCGATGCGATCAAATTTCCTGATATGGTGCATGCTTTTAAGCCATCTCCTGTAACAAATGGCGCATCTGACCCAAATCGTGTATTTGATTTCTTCTCTAATTTGCCAGAATCTACGCATATGTTAACGTGGTTGTTTTCAGATTACGGAATTCCAGCAAATTTTCGTCAAATGGAAGGAAATGGCGTACATGCTTACAAATGGGTAAATGCAAAAGGTGAAGTAACTTATGTGAAATATAAATGGGTTCCTCAACAAGAAACGAAAAACTTAACTCAAGAAGAAGCTGATAAAATTCAATCGACTGCAATTGAGCATGCAACATTAGATTTACGTAATGAAATTGAGAAAGGAAACTTTCCGAAATGGGATTTATATGTTCAATTATTGAAACGAGAAGATTTTGATAAATTAGATTTCAATCCTGTTGATGTAACTAAAATTTGGCCAGAATCTATTGCAAAATTAGTTAAAGTTGGAACAATGACATTGAATGAGAATCCAACGAATTATTTTCAACAAGTTGAGCAAGCAGCATTCGCTCCAGCTACTTTGGTTCCAGGAATTGAAGCTTCTGAAGATAAATTGTTACAAGGTCGTTTGTTCTCTTATTTTGATACACAGCGTCACCGTTTAACGGGTAATTTTCAACAAATTCCTGTAAATGCTCCAAAAAACAATGTAAAAACATACAATCAAGATGGTTATATGTCGATCCGAGAGCAAAAAGGTGATGTAAATTATCAACCTTCAACAAATCTTCCTGAGGTTGTAGATAATGCAAAATTCAAGTATTCGAAATCTGTTTTTCCTGCGGGAGCAACAACAACTCAGCACGTCATTGATAAAGAAAATAACTTTGTGCAAGCTGGAGATTTGTACAAATCATTCTCTAAAAAAGATCAAGATAATTTAATCAAAAATTTATCCGGAGCTTTGAATGCGGTTAAAAATAAAGTAATTGTTCATAAAATGATTGCACATTTTTACCAAGCAAATACAGAATACGGAACACGTTTGATGAAGGCTACAAATACTTCTATGAACGATGTAAAGCAATATTTACCAAAATAATTTCTATTGGATTGGAGTCGATTGAGTTCGACTCCATGACTTTCATAAAATCAATATTATCATGAAAAAGTATATATTTTTAGCCTTATTTCTATTCAGTTTTTCTTCAATTTATGCACAAGATTTGTTTAGTGCGGCGAGAGAAAATAATGTGAAACAAATAGAAGAATTAATTTCGAATGGAAAGCATGTAGATGAAGCAAATCAACGCGGATTCACACCTTTAATTTTAGCCATTTATAATAATAGTTCAGACGTTGCGAAAGTATTATTATCAAAAGGGGCAAATCCTAATGCGCAAGATTTATCTGGAAATAATGCGTTGATGGGTGCAGCTTTTAGAGGATTTCTTGAAATGGCAAATTTACTAATTGCGAATAAAGCTGATGTCAATCAAGTGAATTTTAATGGAGCTTCTGCTTTGATTTTTGCAGTAACATTTGGTCAAAACGAAATTGCCAAAAAATTAATTGAAGCTGGTGCAGATTTAAACATTAAAGATAATAATGGTAAAACTGCTTTAGATCATGCTATTTTACAAGAAAATAAAGAAATGATCGAGTTATTATCGATCAAATAATTTTTATTATTTCGCAATAAACACCGGAATATTAACGCGATGTCTTAATTTATTAATCGTTTCGCCAAAAATAAAATCCATAAAACCTTGGTGTCCGTGCGAACCAACAATCAACAAATCTGCTTGATTTCGTTTACAAATTTCAGCAATCGAATTGATTCGATTATTGTAACCTAGTTCGATTTTAGTTTCATTAAACAAAGGACGAATGATTTCTGCATATTGTTCCAAACGTTTCAAATCTGATAAAGATTCTTCATCATTCGTACGCTCTCCCGTATATTTTGCAGAAGCACTTTCAACAATATGAACCAAAATAATGGTAGATTCAGTAGTCGCTAATTGCGTCGCATAATTGATAACTTTTCGATCCGTTTTCGAAAAATCTAACGCAACCACAATCTTTTTGAAATGTTGATTTGAGATTTCTTCTAACGTAAACTTCTCAAATGGTTCATGAATTTCTTTTTGATTTTCTTCATTTTTCTTCAACATAATTGGAATAAAAAATGTCAGCAACAATAATACTAAAAGTCCGATTTCTAATGCTACAAGAAAAATGTTTAAAGTATAAGATTCACTATTTGCCATCCATTTATTCACCTCTTCATACACTAATTGCGCATTCAGAAATGAAATAATAAAAGCGATTGTCCATGCAAAAAATTTGGTTGTTGTATTGATTGCAAAATTCCCCATTTTCGCTTTATCACTCACAAAATGAATCAATGGAATTACTGCAAAAGCCAATTGCATACTTAGAATAACTTGACTGAAAATCAATAAAGATCCAACTTCTTTTTCGCCAAAAATAAGAATAACCACAACAGCTGGAACAACGGCTAATAATCGAGTTAAAATTCTTCTCAAAACAGGATTAATACGCAAATGTAAATATCCTTCCATCACAATTTGTCCTGCTAAAGTTCCTGTAACTGTTGAACTTTGTCCAGCTAAAATTAGAGCAACTGCAAATAATTTTGGAGCCAAATCTGTTCCTAAAGTTGTACCTAATAATCTATAAGCATCGCTAAGTTCAGCAACATCGTGATAGCCGTTTTTATGGAATACGGATGAAGCTAAAATTAAGATTGCAGCATTGACAAAAAAAGCTAAATTTAGAGCAATTGCACTATCCCAAAAGTTATATTTGAGTGCTTTTTTGATTGAAAAATCATCGCGTTTTATTTGCCGCGTTTGGACGAGTGCAGAATGTAAATAAAGATTATGTGGCATTACAGTTGCTCCAATAATCCCAATACTGATGTACAATGCAGCGCTATTTGGAATAGATGGAATAAATCCTTTTGCAACTTCTCCAAAATCTGGTTTTGCTAAAAACATTTCCGTCAAAAAACATAAACCAATCATCGTGATTAAACCAACAATGAAAAGTTCCATTTTGCGCATACCTAATTTTTGAAGATAAAGTAGAAGGAAAGTGTCTAAGAAACTGATTAAAACACCATAAATTAAATCAATTCCAAAAAGTAAATTTAGACCAATTGCCATACCTAAAATCTCTGCTAGATCACAGGCTGCAATGGCTATTTCGGCTAAAATATACAGAACAAGATTCATTCCTTTCGGATAGGTTTCTCGGTTACATTGCGCCAAATCTTTTCGTCGAACAATTCCCAAACGTGTACACAAACTTTGTAATAACAAAGCCATTATGTTACTCATCAACAAAACCCAAATCAAAGTATAACCAAATTGACTACCGCCCGCTAAATCGGTTGCCCAGTTCCCCGGATCCATATAACCAACGCTTATTAAGTAGGCTGGTCCAAAAAAACTTAGGATTTTTCTAAACTTTCCTTTTTTGATTTGAACACTTTCGTGCACATCTTCTAATGATTTTGATTGATTTGGCATTGAATGATATTTCTAATTCAAATTTATGTAAAAATGAACAAAAAAAGCAGTAATCCTAAGAATACTGCTTTAGAAATAGTGAATGAATAAATGGATTATATTGACGAAGTTGTAAAAGCTACGCCAACATTTCTTCTTGAAAATTCGTGAATTAATTCATCTAAAACTGTAGCATCATCAATTGTAGATGGAATTGTGAATGGTGTTCCGTCTGCAATTTGAGATAAAGTTTTGCGTAATATTTTTCCGCTTCGTGTTTTTGGTAGTCTGTTAACTATTATAGATGTTTTGAAACAGGCAATTCCGCCATTTTCTTTGCGTAATAAAGCAATCAAATCTTTTTCGATTTCTTCTTCCGATTTTGATGCGTTTTCTTTTGTAACAATCAACCCTATTGGAATTTGGCCTTTCAATTCATCTTTTATTCCAACAACGGCACATTCTGTAATATCAGGATGAGAAGAAACTAATTCTTCCATTGTTGCAGTACTTAATCGATGACCAGCAACATTAATAATATCATCCGTTCGACCTGTAATAAATACAAAACCATTTTCGTCTTTAAAACCTCCATCACCAGTCAAATAATGATTTGGAAATTGTTGAAAATAACCTTTTATAAATCGGTGTTCATTTCGCCATAAACTTGTCATACAACCAGGAGGAAGTGGAAGCTGAATCACGATAGAACCTTCCTCTCGTATATCATTTTCTTGTCCTTCTTCATTTACAATTTTTATATTATACCCAAAAACAGGTAATCCAGCTGCGCCAGGTTCAGGCATTATATTTTCGATTCCAACACAAATTCCTAACATTGGCCAGCCGCTTTCTGTCTGCCACCAATGATCAATAACGGGTAATTTTGAAATTTCTTTTAACCAATAATAAGTAGATGTATCACAACGTTCTCCTGCTAAGAATAAACGTTTCAGACTTGACGTATCGTATTTTTGGAATAATTTTCCTTCTGGATCTTCTTTTCGAATTGCTCGAATTGCTGTTGGAGCTGTGAAAACATTTTTGATTTTATGTTCTTCAACCATTCTCCAAAAAGCTCCAGCGTCAGGAGTTTTGATTGGTTTTCCTTCATAAATAACCGTTGTAACACCATAAATTAACGGCGCATAAACGATATAGGAATGTCCAACAACCCAACCAATATCACTTGCAGTAAGAATTGTATCACCTGGTTCTAAATCATAAAAATAGTTCATTGTCGAATTTAGTGCAGTTGCATAACCTCCTGTATCGCGTACGACACCTTTTGGCGTAGAAGTTGTTCCAGAAGTATACAAAATATATAATGGATGTGTACTTGGAACTTCGATAGGTTCTATAGGTTGATGTTGATACATTTCATCATAGGTATGAACGTTTTCTGCTGATAAATCATCGGTGTGATTTGGACGTTCAAAAATGACAATGTTTTTTGGTTTGTAAAGTGTTAATTCAATTGCTTCATCAATCAATGGTTTATAGTTGATTTGACGATTAATTTCTACTCCATAAGACGCAGAAATAATAACATCAGGTTGAGCATCATCAATACGAATAGCTAATTCTGGCGCTGCAAAACCTCCAAAAACAACAGAATGTATTACACCAATTCTCGCACAAGCAAGCATCGCAACAATTGCTTCTGGAATCATAGGCATATAAATAATTGCTGTATCACCTTTTGATAATCCTAAGGATGTAAGACCTCCTGCAAAACGACTTACTTTTTCTAAAAGCTGATTGTACGTAATTTTTTGAACAACTTCTGTAACAGGAGAATCGTAAATTAAAGCAAATTGTTCTCCGCGTCCAGCTTTTATATTTTCCTCCAAAGCCAAACGGCTCATATTTATTTTTCCGTCAACAAACCACGAATAATATCCGTTTTCATTTTGTTTTAAGATTTGTTCAGGGTAAGTTGACCATGCTAATTTCTGCGCTTCTTCTTTCCAAAAAAGTTCAGGTTCTTCAATACTTTTTGAGTATAAAGTTTTGTAATCCATTTATGTGTGTGCTGTGTTTTATTTGTTTTGTTAAGTTAGAAAAATGTTTAGAATTAATAATAAAGTTTAAAATGTTTGTTTTAGGACAGTTAATTATTTATCAACTATACAATAAAAAGTAGTATATAATTGTAAATTGATAAAATCAGATTATATTAATCAACTTTTATTATTAAATTAATAGTGTAAAAAGTACGTTATAAATTAGATTGATTAAAAATAAAGACTTAAAAAGCGTGATAAAATCAGTTGAATATTATAGTCAATAAAAAATAAAATATTGTATATTTAATCCTTCGAAGAAAGCAGATAAATAAAGGGAATTAAAGCTTTTTTCTAAATCAACAAAAACATAAGAAAGATGGATACGCCTCATGTTATTACAGACGAACAATTAGAGAGAGAGAACATTGAGATAACGAGACGTTATAAAGAGATGCTTCAAAATACATATGTCACTTTATCAGATGAAGATAAAAAGCTGATTCGTAAAGCTTTTGATTTGGCTGTTGATGCGCATAAAGATCAGCGTAGAAAAACAGGCGAGCCATATATCTATCATCCGATTGCTGTTGCCAAAATTGTTGCTGACGAAATTGGGCTTGGTGCTACATCAATTTCTGCGGCTTTAATGCATGATGTAGTAGAAGATACTGAATATACGTTAGAAGATATTGAGAAACTTTTTGGAAAAAAGATTGCAAAAATTATAGATGGATTAACAAAAATTGCTGTCTTAAATAAACAAGATGTTTCGATACAATCTGAAAATTATAAAAAATTATTACTGACTTTATCTGAAGATGTTCGTGTGATTTTGATCAAAATTGCCGATCGTCTACACAATATGCGTACGTTAGAAAGTATGCGTGAGGATAAACAGTTGAAAATAGCATCCGAAACCATTTTTATTTATGCGCCTTTGGCTCATAGAATGGGATTGTATAACATCAAATCAGAATTGGAAGATTTGAGTTTGAAATACACTAAACCGGATGCGTATTTTAATATTGAACATAAATTAACAGAAACTGAAGCCGAAAGAAAAAAATACATTGATGATTTCTGTAAAACTATTTCAGAAAAACTTGAAGCCGAAGGTTTAGAATTTGAGATAAAAGGTCGTTCAAAATCAATCAATTCAATTTATCGAAAAACGGTTAATCAAGGAATTCCTTTCGAGGAAGTTTTTGATTTGTTTGCGATTCGTGTAATTTATCGTTCGGATAAAAAGAATGAAAAATTCTTAGCTTGGAAAATTTATTCTTTGGTGACGGATTTATTTATTCCAAATCCAAAACGTATGCGCGACTGGATTTCTCAACCCAAAACAACGGGTTATGAATCGCTTCACGTAACGGTTATGGGACCACAAGCGCGTTGGATAGAAGTACAAATTCGTTCTGAAAGAATGGATGAAGTTGCCGAAATGGGTATCGCAGCACATTATAAATACAAAGAAAATATATCGGACGACGAAACGAAAGTTGATGAATGGATTCATCAAGTTCGTGAAATGTTGGAGCAAGAAGATACTAAGGATGCGATTGAGTTTATGGATAATTTCAAGTTCAATTTGTACTCCAAAGAGATTTATGTTTTTACGCCAAAAGGAGACTTGCATTCGTTACCAAAAGGAGCGAGTTCGTTGGATTTTGCTTACTCTATTCACACCAATGTTGGTGACCATTGTTTGGGTGCAAAAGTGAATGGAAAATTGTATCCGCTGTCGCATCAATTGCAAAGTGGTGATCAAGTAGAAATCATTACATCAACACAACAAAAACCAAAATTAGAGTGGTTAGAATATGTTGTAACGAGTAAAGCGAGAAGTAAAATTAAAGCTTCTTTAAACTCAGATAAACGTAAAGTTGCAGAAGATGGAAAAGAAATTATTCAACGTAAATTAAGACATTTAAAGGTTGATTTTAGTGAAAATACGATTAATCAGTTACAGCAATACTTTAAGTTAAGTTCGAGTCAAGATGTATTTTATAATGTTGCAATGGGAATTATTGACAACAATGATTTACGTAAATTTGCAGAACGAAATACTGGTTTCACAGGATTGATTAACCGTTTCAGAAAATCAACATTCAATACAACTAAAAAAGATAATATTTCTATCGACAAAACGAAATTAGATAGTCTTGTTTTTGGGAATGATGAAGAGCGTTTAGATTATGAATTAGCGAGTTGTTGTAATCCAATTCCGGGTGACAAAGTATATGGTTTTATCACAGTTTCAAAAGGAATAAAAGTACATAAGGTAGATTGTCCAAACTCAGTTTCGTTACAAGCAAATTATGCGTACAGAATTATAAAAGCGAAATGGATTGATTCTTCTCAACAAGAATTTAAAGCGTTGATTGAGTTACAAGGTTTGGATCGAGCTGGAATGGTGAGTGATATTACGTTAGTTATTTCAAAAAATAACTCGTTGAACATGCATAGTATTAATTTATCTGAGGATGCAGGTATTTTTGATGGAAAGATTACAGTTTCAGTTAAAAATAAAGCCGAATTAGAAAAAATCATGATGGAAATGAAAAATATTGAAGGAATTCAATCTGTAAAACGAACATATAAAAATTAGTTTTTATAAAATATTTAATTAACTTTATATAAATTAACGATTTATGAAAAAAATATTATTAGCTTTTGCATTTCTTCCAATGTTGAGTTTTGCACAAGAAAATTCAAATGAAAAAGTTTTAAATAGAATTGTACCAAGTTCTATATCTATTTCTGAATATGAAAATAGTAGACCTGCAATTTTTATTGATGGAGAGAGAGTTGATAAAAGTATTTTTACGAAAATGAGTCCAGATGAAATTAAATATATTACAGTAATCAAAACAGATAAAAAATATCCAAACGGAAAAATTGATATTGTTTCCAAAAAAGAGAAAGAATCATAACATAAAAGTTTGAGAAATTATGGAACAAATATTAATGATATGAAAAAATTACTATTAGCTTTTTTATTTCTTCCATTGTTGAGTTTTGCACAATCTAAAACTTTGAATGATACAATTCCTGGAATTAAAAATTCTAAATTAATCATTTCTTAACCAAAAAAAGATTTAAAAATAGGTTATTCAATTGACGGAAAAGATGTTGATTATGCAAGTTTTATTGCAGTAAATATGGATTTAGTAGATGATTTAAAATTTACAAAGCCTAATTCAAAATATCCAGATGGTAAAATAGAACTTTTTCTTAAAAAAAATAAACAAACAAAAAAGTCCAACTATTGTTGGATTTTTTTTGCTTGCTCATGTTACTAACAAAGGCACAAAGTTACAGAAATCTTTTTGATAATATCGCTTCATTTCTATTGAATAATCTTGTTAATTTTACATCCCGAAAACAAACAAACTCACGATGAACAAACAGAACTATAATCCAATTGAAGAAGTACTTGAAAAAATCAACGAAAAAGGAGGTTGGGTTAATACGCATTCACACTTAGATAGAGCTTATTCATTGACTTCGGACACTTTCGCATTATCTAATTCTTACCTAAAAGAAAAATGGCATTTAGTTGATGATATGAAACGCAATTCATCTGTTGATGATATTTATTTCCGTATGGAAAAAGCGATTAATTTCATGTTAGAGCAAGGTTGTCAAGCAATTGGTTCTTTTATTGATGCAGACGAAGTAATTGAAGATCGTAGTATACAAGCGGCTCAACGCTTAAAAGATAATTACGGAAAAGACATCGAAATGCGTTTTGCAAACCAAGTGTTGAAAGGAGTTATTGATCCGAAAGCGCGCGAATGGTTTGATATGTCTTCTGATTTTGTGGATATTATCGGTGGTTTACCTGCAAAAGATTTCGGTCGAGAAGATGACCATTTAGATATTTTATTATCGACTGCAAAAGCAAAAAATAAATTGGTTCACGTACATGTTGATCAATTTAACACAGACGAAGAAAAAGAAACCGAGCAATTAGCATTGAAAACGATTGAACACGGAATGCAAGGAAAAGTTTCTGCGGTTCACTCAATTTCTGTAGCGGCTCATCCAAGAAAATATCGTTATGAATTATATGATTTAATTAAAAAAGCAGATATGCACATTGTTTCTTGTCCAACTGCTTGGATAGATCACAATCGTACAGAGCGTTTGGCGCCTTCGCACAACTCGGTAACGCCAGTTGATGAAATGATTCCAAGAGGAATTAACGTTGCCTTCGGAACAGATAATATTAATGATATTTATAAACCTTTTTCTGATGGTCATTTACTTACAGAATTGAGAGTAATGCTAGAGTCTTGTCACTTTTATGATGTGGAACAACTTTCAAATATTGCAACAGTAAATGGTTTGAAAGCTTTAGGAATTCAAAAATAAAATGTATATTTATACAAAATTAAATCTCGCTATTGCGGGATTTTTTTTGGAACATAAAATTAAAAACTACAATAAATTATGCGATTAAATGTACAGAATGAAACGGCTCAACTGCAAACTGTAGTCTTGGGTCGAGCAGAATCTAACGGAGCTAATCCTACACTTGATCAGACGTTCGATGCCAAATCTTATGAAACCGTAAAGAATAACGATTATCCAAAAGAAGAAGATTTGATTGCGGAAATGTCAGAATTTGAACAAGTTTTGAAGAAATATAATGTTGAAGTTTTACGTCCAACATTGATCGAAGATTGTAATCAAGTTTTTTCTCGTGATGTCGGTTTTGTAATTGATGATGAATTCTTTATCTCTAATATTATTCCAGATCGTTTAGAAGAATTACAAGCCTATCGCGAAATAAAACGTCAATTCAAAGGAAATAAAATCAATGCTTTACCAGAAGAAGTTTATGTAGAAGGTGGTGATGTGATTTTGTATAACGATTATATTTTTGTTGGAACGTACAAACAAGCTGATTTCAAAAATTATAAAACAGGACGTACAAATGTTGAATTTGTAGAGTATATCAAAGCCAAATTTCCCAATAAAAAAGTCTTGGATTTTGAATTAAAAAAGAATGATGAAAATCCATATGAAGGAATTTTACATTTAGATTGTACATTCAATCCTGTTGGGAAAGACAAAGCAATTATTTATAAAGACGGCTTTTTATTTGGGAATGAATATCAGCAAATTGTCGATATTTTTGGGAAAGAAAATTTATTCGAAGTGACAAAAGAAGAAATGTATTGGATGAATCCTAATGTGTTTTCAATTTCTCCTGAAGTTGTTGTTTCTGAGAAAAATTTTACGCGTTTAAATGATCATTTAGAAAATGTATGGAACATAAAAGTGGAACGAATTAATTATCGCGAAGTCTCTAAAATGGGAGGTTTATTAAGATGTTCTACAATGCCATTAATTAGAAAATAACATGAAACAAAAACAATATACTTCAACTATTTTAATGGTTGAGCCAACAGCTTTTTATTACAATCCAGAAACGGCTGTTAACAATTATTTCCAAACGGAAACAACAGACTCTCAAGAAGATATTCAGAAAGAAGCATTAGAAGAATTTCAAGGAATGGTTTCTGCTTTGCGTTCAAAAGGTGTAAATGTTATCACGATCAAAGATACTGCTTCGCCACATACGCCAGATTCAATCTTCCCAAACAATTGGATTTCTTTTCACGATAACGGAAATGTTGTGTTATATCCTATGTTTGCAAAAAATAGAAGAGAAGAGCGTCGTGAGGAAGATGTGTTGAGTTTGTTGGAAGAAAAAGGTTTTCATATAGATGATGTGATTGATTTTACATCGGCAGAAGAAGACGAAATTTTCTTGGAAGGAACAGGAAGTATTATTCTTGATCGTGAACATGAATTGGCTTATGCATGTATTTCTCAACGAACTGACGAAGATTTATTGATTGAATTTTGTGAGGAATTAGAATATACACCAGTTATTTTTCATGCGAATCAAACTGTAAATGGAGAACGCAAACCTATTTATCATACCAATGTAATGATGTGTATTGCAGATAAATATGCGATTATTTGTTTGGATTCTATAGATGATAAAAAAGAAAAGAAAGCGGTTTGTGAGTATTTGTTAGAAGCTGGAAAAGAAATAATTGCAATTACAGAAGCACAAATGCATCAATTTGCTGGGAATATGTTGCAAGTTGGCGGTTTAGGACAATCATATTTGGTAATGTCGCAAACGGCTTATAATTCACTTAATCAAGAACAAATTTCTAAAATTGAGGCTTATAATCCAATCTTACCTGTTAAGATAGATTTGATTGAAAAATTAGGAGGAGGAAGTGCTCGTTGTATGATGGCGGAAGTTTTCTTACCAAAAAAGTAATAATATGCAAAAGGTTACGAATTTCGTAGCCTTTTTTAGTTATATTCTGTTAAGTGTTTCCAAAAACGTTTAGGCATCATTTGGATTTGTAACTTCGAATTTTTTCTTGCTTCGATTGTTGTCGAATTAAAATAAGATTTCCATAATTCTTGGTACAAATTCTCATTTACATCAATGTATTCAGTTGGAGTAGTTGAAGATTTTGGTGTAAAATTTAATTGTATTTGTTGAATATTTCCAAAAGATTTTTCATAATAAATTCCATATTTTCGAATCGTATCGTAAATAATCCAATTCTGGTCAGCATATCTTTTTCTGAAATGATTAATAATTAAAGGTAAAACATTATATTTTGGATCAGTTTTCGCAAAAAATAAATCTTGATTAATCTTTTCAAAACGGATAAATGCTTCATGATGATGCTTTTCTCTATGAACTGATCGATACATTTTCATGACATAAAAAACATAATCATTTCCATAATTTAATTGAACTGCAGCTGTTTCATTTATAATTAAACAACAATAATAAAACAGCTTTTCATAAGCTTTAGGTTCTTCTGACAAGAAAACAGCTTGTACAGCTTTGTAACTGGTTTTATTTAGTTTGTCTTTTAGTTTTTTATGTACTCTTTTTGCTTTTGCTTCATCTGTAATCACAGTATAAACTTCATCAAACATCGACGGTAAAAAATCTCTTTCAGAAACTACTTTTATTTGCTTCGGTTTTCTAACATAATAATCAAAAATCAGCGTTAAAAAACCTTCAAAACTATTATCAAAAACATAAATTTCCACTAGTCAAAAAGATTTAATTGATTTGGCTGATTTTTAAGATATTTACTTTTACTAAAACTCAAAATTCTATTTTTAATTTGCGAACCAAGCAAATCTTTTTGTTGAAATTGATCATCTGCACACGTCATGAAAAATTTTGCTCTATTGTAAGCAATTCCAAGATGTTTTAATTGATAAGAATAGATTTTTCCAAATTTTCGAGCTGTAACAATTTTCTTCGCAGATTGAACACCAATTCCCGGAATTCGTAGAATTAAATGATAATCGGCTGTATTAATATCAATCGGATAAAGATGTAAATTTCGTAAAGCATAGCTCAATTTTGGATCGATATCAGTATCCAAATGAGGATTTTGTTGATTAAGAATCTCCGTAACATCAAATTGATAAAAACGCATTAACCAATCTGTTTGATACAGTCTATTCTCTCGTAACAAAGGTGGTTGAGTTCCGATAGACGGAAACATATTATCATTGTGATTGATTGGAATAAAACCTGAATAATATACACGTTTCAACTGGAAATCATTGTAATATTGATTTGCTGTATACATAATTTGCATATCATTTTCGGGCGTTGCACCAATTACCATTTGTGTAGATTGCCCAGCAGGAACAAAGGTTGGAGTAGATTTGATTAATTTTCGTTCAGCATTAAACTCAACTCGTTGTTGATGAATAAATCCTAAAGGTTTTTTTACATCTTCGTGTGATTTTTCTGGTGCAACTAATTTAAGTCCTTCTTCTGTTGGCATTTCGAGATTTATGGACATTCGATCAGCATATAAACCAGCTTCTTTCAATAATTCATCACTCGCTCCAGGAATCGTTTTGAGATGAATATATCCATTAAAATTCTCTTCAAGACGTAACTTTTTCGCAATCAAAAGCAAGCGTTCCATCGTGAAATCAGTATTTTTGAAAATTCCAGAACTTAAGAATAAACCTTCAATATAATTTCGACGATAAAAATTAATCGTTAAATCAACCACTTCTTGCACTGTAAAAGCAGCACGTTTTACATCATTACTTTTTCGAGAAACGCAAAAAGCACAATCATAAATACAATGATTCGTTAATAGAATTTTGAGTAAAGAAACGCATCGACCATCTTCTGTAAACGAATGGCAAATCCCCGACATAGATGCATTTCCTAAGCCTTTGTTTTGGTTTTGTCTTTTACTTCCGCTCGATGAACACGAAACATCATACTTCGCTGCATCTGCTAAGATGCTCAACTTTTCATTAATTCGATCAAAATTCATTTTACTTTGCTTTATGCAAAAAGAATTCTTTTAAAAGTCAAACAATGTCGCTGAAAAAAGTTTAACAAAAAAATTAATCATATTCTAAATTGATTAAAAGTTCAGTCTTTAATCGGCTGATAAAATTACAATCTAATTCAGCAAGAAGAATATCAATTAATTGAGACAAAAAATCGCGGTGAATATAGTTAAATAAAAAGGTTTTTTCATTGGTCATAAAATAGAAATCAAAATGACTAAAATAACCTGAAATTGATTTAATCTCTAATGTTGGAAGTTCTTCGGGTTGAAAAAAATCACTTAATTTTGCACGATAATCATGTATTTTTTTGATAGAATTTGAATTAATATCAACATATTCCAAATTTAAATCTTCAATTTCATCTGAATAAAATTGAATCAAAAATTCATTTTTAGGATAATCATTTATGTACAAATTGAAACGATTATCTTTTTGATATAACTGAAAAAGTCGATTAAATTCTTGCACATTATTGATCATAATAGATGAAGTTAAATAATTGATTTGAATAAATTTAAAAACATTTAGTTAAATAATCAAATAAAAAAGAGCCAAATTAACTTGGCTCTTGTATTTCTAATAACGTATTGTTCTTGTTGTATTTGAAATTGGTTGATCAATATCTTTGACGAATTGTGTTCGTTTGATCCAATTTTTGTGATTATCGTATTGATATTTAATCGTGGAAATATTCTTTACTTTTCCTGTTTCATCAAGCACTGTTTCTTCGATAATATTATTGTTTTCATCAAATTTTCGAACATATTTATTGACTTGTTTATTGTCTTTGTCTACATAAGTTTCCTCTATTGGATTGCCTTTTGCGTCATTTTTATAATTCAACGTATAAGTTCCTTGATTATATTTCACCAATGTTTTGACTAAAAATCCATTTTGATATTGAAACGTTTTCTCTATAAAAACATCCGAATCTTCCAATAAATTAGTTTCTCTTTCGTAAGTTACATTCTGATTTTGATCTAATTTATATTCCGTTTTAGAAACATTGACATCATTTTCGCTTTTCGTCACGATATAACCATCTGTTGTATATTCGTAATCAAAATTGAAAACTAAACTTTCGTCATTGTTTTTCATTTCTCTCGAAATCAATTTATTTGATTCATTGTAATTAAATGTTTCAGCAAAAGTTTTATTTCCAGCTTCATCAAAATAATCACGTTTTGTTGGATTTCCATCTTTATTATACGTTGATTTTGTGTAATATTCGGTTTCATAACCTTCGATAAACTTCATGCGAATACGTGCTTTTTGCATCGATTCTTCGATAAAAGTTGGATTTCCTAAAACATCATTTTGTTGTAATTCAGATTTTTGAGCAAATGCAAAACCTGAAAATAATATGGTAATTAAGGCAATGTTTTTTAACATATGTTGTATTTTTTATTCTTGAATAGAAAGATTAACCAAAATTAATCCAAAAATGTAAATTTCTTGATCTATTTAAAGGTGAACGTAAAAACTAGAACTTATATTTGAAAAAAAATAAAAAAATGAGCACAAAATTTAAACTTTTAGGTAATCAACCTGCATTTATCGATTTGTCATTGTTATTAGTACGTTTAGCTGCTGGTGGATTTATGTTTACACATGGATTCGGAAAATTGCAAAAATTAATCAATGGTAATTTTGAATTTGGTGATCCAATTGGACTTGGACCAGAAATATCTTTGGGTTTAACGGTTTTTGCAGAAATTCTTTGTGCTTTTTTAGTTTTGGTCGGATTATTTACTCGTTTAGCCGTTATTCCACTTATCATTACGATGTTAGTTGCTGTATTTATCGTGCATGCAGATCATGATTTTGGTAAAAAAGAATTGGGATTATTCTATTTAATCAATTATTTAGTTATATTTTTATCAGGCGCAGGAAAATATTCTTTAGACAAATTGATCCTTAAAAAATGATAAAAACATTAACCTATAGCTTATTGATTTGTTCTTCTGCATTATTTGCTCAATCAAAAAATATGAAAAACATTGTTTATACGCCATTAACAAAGACAGAAACGACATTAATAAAAGAAAAGAATTCCTATGATCCTTTTCGTGTTTTATTAACGACTTCGGATGCAGATACAAAAATCTTAAAATCAACTTCTATTGATATTGATCCAAAAGATCCGTTAATCAAATTATTGGCCGATCGTATGTATGCGACTGTACAAGACGAAGCAAGTAAAGGTGTTGGAATTGCAGCTCCACAAATTGGGATTAATCGCAACGCGGTTTGGGTACAACGTTTTGATAAAGAAGGTGAACCTTTTGAGTTTATTATCAATCCAAAAATTACTTGGTATTCGGACATTGTTCGTCACGGTCGCGAAGGTTGTTTGTCGATTCCTGATATTTTCGGAAAAGTGTTTAGAAGCTTGGTTCTTCGATTGGAGTATTATGATTTGGATGGAAATTTTCATGATGAAACGGTAGAAGGTTTTACAGCGGTTATTTTTCAGCACGAATACGATCATTTAACAGGAACGTTATTTACGGATCGAATGAAAGAGCAAGAAGAGCTAAATTATGTGAAAGCAGAAGTAATGAACGATGTTTTTTACTTGAAAAAGACTGGTTCTTTTATAGATGACGACG
Source organism: Empedobacter sp. UBA7620 (assembly GCF_002484185.1). Classification (NCBI taxonomy): domain Bacteria; kingdom Pseudomonadati; phylum Bacteroidota; class Flavobacteriia; order Flavobacteriales; family Weeksellaceae; genus Empedobacter; species Empedobacter sp. UBA7620. The sequence continues at coordinate 48,125 of NZ_DLJI01000055.1, forward strand.
ATGATGAAGATTAAAAATTTCTTAAAACCTAGTAATTATTATGTTTGGCATAGTTTTTAGTTTAATTTTGCGAAAAACTTATTTAGAAAATTGTTAGCATACACTACATATAATCATCCAACGAGTACAGAATGGGTTACTTTTGTTCATGGAGCAGGAGGAAGTTCTACGATTTGGTTCAAACAATTGCGTGAATTTCGCAAACATTTTAATGTTTTGTTAATGGATTTGAGAGGACACGGACGTTCTAAGAAAAACTTGAAAGCGCTTTTCGAAAAACGTTATACTTTCAAATCGGTTTCAAAAGATGTCATTGATGTTTTAGATCATTTAAATATTGATAAAACGCATTTTGTTGGGATGTCTTTGGGAACGATTGTAATTCGACAATTGGCAGAAGATTATTCGGAGCGATTCAAATCAATGGTGATGGGAGGTGCAATTATGAAAATTAATTTTCAATGTCAATTTTTGATTAATGTTGGAAATACTTTCAAACATATGTTGCCTTATTTGATCTTGTATCGAATTTTTGCTTTCGCTATAATGCCAAAAAATACGCACAAGGAATCAAGGTTATTATTTATCAATGAAGCGAAAAAATTGTATCAAAAAGAATTTTTGAAATGGTTTAAACTTACTGCGGATGTAAATCCATTGCTAAAATGGTTTCGAAAAGTTGAATTGAATATTCCGACTTTATATGTGATGGGAGCAGAAGATCATATGTTTTTGCCTTCGATTCAGGAATTAACAAAAGCACATACTAAACATTCAGAATTGATTGTTATCGAAGATTGTGGACATGTCGTGAATGTCGATCAACCACAAATTTTTAACGATAAAGTAATTGAATATATTCATCGAATTAAATAAAAAATATTAAAAAAGCTTCCAATTAGGAAGCTTTTTTTAGTCTATATATCGTTGTATAAAATTATATCCTAAATCGTAATAATGTTTTTGATTATTTTCAAAAGTTAATTCAAATTGTTGACCATTTCCTTTTATAGTAAGTAATTTACAAGGATTAATTTCTCCTAATTCTTCACCAAAATAATAGTAATAAAATTCTGTTTTATAAGTTTGTTGATTTTTTATTGATATTTTATTTGAAGGATGCTTCATTAATTCTGTCCAAAATAAGAAAGTTTGTGCTTTGCTTAATTGTTTTCCATTAATATTGATTAAACTGAGTAGTGGGAAGTATTCAGATTCATGGTATTTCTTTTGATCATTCATTATAGAACCTGAATAAATAAGAGCTAATTCCAAACTCGAATAAGAAGAATTTATAGGATAAGCATAAACACGTATCGATTTTATAATTTTATCCTTCTTTATGACAAGTAACAAATCTTCTGATTGATCTGTAATTTGTTCTTCATAATTATCTTTTAATGAAAGTAATTCTGCGTCATTAATTTTCTGCTCTAAAAATTGATGAAATTTTTTATCTAATTTACCTTCAAAAACGCCCTTTTTTCCATTAAAAGCTTCATTAGCACTAATAATAGTTCCATTTTTTTGAATAGCGATATTTATTATACTACAACTTCCATAACAACCACTTGTCGTATAGATAATTTGATCATAATCTAATGGAGTTTTGGTATTATTATCTCTTCTTCCAAGTGTATCAAGACTAGAATCATTATTATATTTGATAACCATTTCTTCTTTATTTATTGATAAAATTTTAAAAAATGGTTTTGGTCTATTGATAGAATCAAAATAATGAACTGTTGAATCTCTTACATAGAATTTGATTGAATTACCTAAAAATTTAGTAGGTATAAATTTTTTATGCTCTCGAATTCCATAAGTTTCATAGATACCATCATAATATCCTTTATTATTATATATTGAATCCTGATCGAATTTATAAATAACTGGATCTAAAACTACCATTTTAGTTGACCAGACACCTTGTATTTGTTCTAATAATTTATTGTCAGCTTCGGAATTATTTTTACAAGAATTAAAAGATAATATAAGTATAAAAAAATAGATGTATTTCATAAATAATATATTGAATTAAGATACAATAAATTATTTATGAAAAAAAGCTTCCTAATTAGAAGCTTTTTTAGTTTATTTTGATCTTTTTTCCAACAAATCTGGGCGACGCTCTTTTGTACGTTCAATTGCTTGTTCATGTAGCCATTCCTCTATTTTAGGAAAGTTACCAGAAAGTAAAACATCAGGAACTTTAAGACCTTTATATTCGGCTGGACGTGTGTAAATTGGTGGCGCCAACAAATCATCTTGAAACGAATCTGAAAGGGCAGAAGTCTCATCACCAATTACTCCAGGTAACAATCGAATAATAGAATCAGCCAAAATAATTGCACCAAATTCACCACCCGAAAGTACATAATCACCAATCGAAATTTCTCTTGTAACATACATATCTCGAATACGTTGATCGATACCTTTGTAATGTCCACAAATCATCATAAGATTTCCTTTCAACGATAAATCATTCGCAATTGTTTGATTCAACGTTTCACCATCTGGCGTCAAATAAATAATTTCATCATACGTACGTTCATCTTTCAATTTCGAAATCATTTTGTCCAAAGGCTCGCACATAATCACCATTCCAGAAGTTCCTCCGTACGGATAATCATCTACATGACGATAACGTCCTTTTCCAAAATCTCTCAAATCGTGAACATGAATTTCAGCTAAACCTTTGTCTTGCGCACGTTTCATAATCGAGGCAGAAAATGGACTAACTAATAATTCGGGTAAAACAGTGATAATATCTATTCGCATGCTACAAAGATATTTGTTTAGCTACGTTTGCGCAAGTTTAAATCTATTTTTTGAATTTGATTGTTTTAACAGAATTAATAAATTCTTCTTGTGATTTTGCAAGAAATTAATCCAAATAATATAATGAATGATAAATATTTTAAGTGATTATTCAAATGATTGATTTTCTTTTAAAATTAATAAATATAATTGATATTATTCATTAGCCTTATTCAAATGAAATCGAGTAAATTTGTCTAAAATTTTAATCAAATGTTTTTATATAACAGACATAGACGACTACGCAAAAATGAATCAATTCGTAGTATGATTCGCGAAAATCATTTGTCACCAAACGATTTTATTTTACCAATTTTTATGGCTGAAGGAGAAGGTGTGAAGGAAGAAATTGCTGCAATGCCAGGTATTTATCGCCAATCTCTTGACAATACTGTAAAAGAAGTAAAAGAAATTTGGGATTTAGGTATAAAATCAGTTAACATATATTGTAAAGTTAGTGATAATTTAAAAGATAACACAGGTAAAGAGGCTTGGAATCCAAACGGATTGATGCAAAATACAATCAAAGCGATTAAAGATGCTGTTCCAGAAATGATTGTAATGCCTGATGTTGCCTTAGATCCATATTCAATTTATGGTCACGATGGAATCATCAAAAATGGAGAAGTTATTAATGATGAAACTGTTGATGCTTTGGTAAAAATGACGTTATCTCATGCAGAAGCAGGTGCCGATTTTGTTGCTCCTTCTGATATGATGGACGGTCGAATAGGAGCGATGCGTGCTGCGTTGGAGGAAAACGGTTTTCATAATGTAGGAATTATGACGTATGCTGCGAAATATGCATCGTCTTTTTATGGACCTTTCCGTACTGCTTTAGATTCTGCACCAGTTGATTCTCAAGAAATTCCGAAAGATAAAAAAACCTATCAAATGGATTACCATAATTCACAAGAAGCGTTGCGCGAAGCAATTGCAGATGTAGAAGAAGGTGCAGATATTTTGATGGTAAAACCAGGAATGGCTTATTTAGATATTGTGAAACTAGTGAAAGATAATTTACAAGTTCCAGTTTCTGTTTATCAGGTTTCAGGTGAATATGCGATGATAAAAGCTGCTGTAGAAAAAGGTTGGTTAGATAATGATAAAGTTATTTTAGAGTCTTTAACTTGTTTCAAAAGAGCTGGAGCAGACCTGATTTCAACTTACTTTGCAAAAGAAGCTGCGCGATTATTAAATGATCAATAAATTAGTTCAAAATAGAAATAAAAAACCACTTCATTTGAAGTGGTTTTTTGTGTTTTAAAGCGAATAATTAATCATTTTCGCTGTAAATTGTTGTTTTTCTAATGTAGATAGAAAGTATTTTTGTTCAGCTTCTGCTTGTTCTTTTTTCTGATAATTCTTTTCGTAACCCGTTTGAATTTCTTTTAAAGAACTAATCGTTCCATTTTTTAATAAATAATTCTGAAACTTTGTATATCTATCTGCCAGTTTGCCATAGATATCTTTGTTATCGATGCTTGCTTCATAAACATCTGTTACATAAACTTCATTATCTTGTCCATAAGCGATGGAAAAAAAATAATAAGTTTTATTATTCTTTGTTTGACTGAAAACCACCCCAGTAACAAAGAATAAAAATAGTACTAAACCTTTTTTCATTCAACCAAAATTTGAGCACACAAGTTAATCATTATAACTTAATTAAAACCCTTGTTGTGTGATTTTATATTATTCGGTATAATTTTTTTATATTTGTGTCCTAAAATTGACTCAAAATGTTTCAAAATCTTCAGGATAAATTAGATAAAGCATTACATACCTTAAAAGGAAAAGGACAAATTACAGAAATTAACGTTGCAGAAACCGTAAAAGAAGTGCGTAGAGCCCTTGTTGATGCCGATGTTAGTTATAAAGTTGCAAAAGATTTTACAAATACAGTAAAAGAAAAAGCTTTAGGTGAAAACGTAATTACATCGCTTAATCCTGGACAATTAATGGTAAAAATTGTTCATGATGAATTAGCAAAATTAATGGGAGGTGAGGTTACTGAACTGAAAGTAGACGATAATCCTACAATTATTTTAATTGCTGGTTTACAAGGTTCTGGTAAAACAACTTTTTCTGGTAAATTAGCTAATTTCCTAAAAACTAAGAAAAACAAAAAAGTATTATTAGTTGCTGGTGACGTTTATCGTCCAGCTGCCATCAATCAGTTGCAAGTTTTAGGAGAGCAAATTGGTGTGGATGTTTATGCTGATTTAGAAAACAAAAATCCTGTAGAAATAGCTCAATCAGCAATTGCACAAGCAAAACAAAACGGAAATAATGTAATTATCGTCGATACAGCTGGTCGTTTAGCGATTGACGAACAAATGATGGATGAAATTCGTCGCGTTCACCAAACAGTTAATCCTACCGAAACTTTATTTGTTGTAGATTCTATGACAGGGCAAGATGCGGTGAATACTGCAAAAGCCTTCAATGAAGTATTGAATTATAATGGAGTTGTTTTAACAAAATTAGACGGTGATACACGTGGTGGAGCTGCATTAACGATTAGAACTGTTGTTGACAAGCCAATCAAATTTATTTCAACTGGTGAGAAAATGGAAGCTTTAGATGTTTTCTATCCAGAACGTATGGCAGATCGTATTTTGGGAATGGGTGACGTTGTTTCGTTAGTAGAGCGTGCTCAAGAACAATTTGACGAAGAAGAAGCAAAACGTTTACAAAAGAAAATTGCAAAAAATAGCTTCGATTTTGATGATTTCTTAAAACAAATTCAACAAATCAAACGTATGGGTAATATGAAAGATTTGGTTGGAATGATTCCTGGTGCAGGAAAAGCGTTGAAAGATGTAGATATTGACGACAATGCTTTTAAAGGTGTTGAAGCGATTATTCACTCAATGACAAAAAAAGAGCGTCAAAATCCAAATATTATCGATAATTCTCGTAAGAAAAGAATTGCAGCTGGTTCAGGAACATCTTTACAAGAAGTGAATCAATTATTGAAACAATTCTCTGAAATGGGTAAAATGATGAAATTTATGAATTCTGCAAATGGTAAAAAGATGATGGAAACAATGTCTAAAAATATGCCAGCAGGTGGATTCCCAGGAATGCCAAAAATGTAATAACAATTATATATAACTAAAAACCTCCAAATTATTGGAGGTTTTTTTATTTCAAACTAAATATAGATTCAATATAATATGAACAATATATGATAAGCTAGATTATTATTATTTTTTAATGTTTGCAAATTATAAAAACCAGTTTCACCAAAAGCTTATTGATTATCATAAATAGGTAGACTTTATTATTCAATTTAACATAATATATATTATAACATTATTATTTCTATGAAATATTAATGTTAATAATCTTTATTATGTTAAGTAGGAAAGTAAACAATCTCCTATATATATATTTTTTATAGAATTTAGATATCCTTTCGGAATATCCATATGTTCTAATTCTTCTAGATTAAATAATCCAAAATTTGAATGTTCAATACTATTTGCATCAATTAAATATGCTACAATAAATACAGTTTTATTTGGAACAACCTCAAAAACCCAAGAATCAACAATTTTTGAAACTTTAAACTTTATATTTAATTCTTCATAAATTTCACGTTCAAGAGTTTCTTCTGGCAATTCATTTGGTTCTAATCTTCCTCCAGGTAATTCCCATTCATTTCGATTATTCTTAACCAATAAATATTTACCATTTATTCTAATTATTCCTTTTATGGAAATTGGAACTAAATATTCTTTATACACTTCTTTTCATCTTTGTATAAATTTAATCATTTTCTATTTAACATAATCTTAGATCCGATAACATTACTTCTTTTGATTAATATTTAATGTTTTATTAAAATATGATTTTTATTCTATTGCTATTTAGATTAATTTAAAATAAATTTGCACCACAATTTTCTTATTGATGAAAAAAGGTTTATTAGCGCTCTCACTATTGGGTACATTTGGTTTTGTAAATGCACAACGAATTATTACCGGAACTGTAACCGACGAAAATGGTAAAAAATTATCTAACGTACAGGTTCAAGATCCACAAAGTAAAAGATGGACACAAACTAATTCTGACGGAATTTTTACAATCGAATTAACGAACGAGAATACTAATTTGTCTTTTTCTCAAAAAGGAAAAGAAACACAAGAAATTGTTGTAGATTCTTCAGAGAATAACGTTTCGATTATTCTTTATAATCAAACTTTACGATTAGAACAGGTTAATATTTTCCCGAAAAAGAAAAAAGAATATTCAGAAATTACGCTTGGTAAAGAAGCGATAGAAAATGTGCAAGCGTTTTCGTTAAACGAAGTTTTGCAACAATTACCAGGACAAGTTACAATGGATTTTAACAACAACGAATTCAAAAATGTTGTTTTTAGAACTGCGATTTCTTCAAATAATTTGGGATTATCAGGAAGTTTGTCGAGTAATACAAATAATGATCGTAAAGATTATTTTCAGAATAAAGCATTTGGGACGTCGATTGTAGTCAATGATATTCCAATTTCGAACAACGAAAATATGCAAGCGTTTACTTCTTTATCTGGTGGTGGTTTCAATGATTTTAACAATCCAAGTTATGGTGTCGATTTGCGTCAAATTACAACAGCTAATATCGATGAAGTAAAGATTATTCAAGGAATTGCTCCTGCAAAATATGGAGATTTAACTTCAGGATTAATCATCATCAATTCTAAAGTTGGTGCAACTCCCCTACGCGCTTCTATTTCGATGTTAGATGCGACGACAGAATATAATGTATCAAAAGGTTTCAAGCTTAATGATAGAAATTTCTTGAGTTTGTCGGGTAATTATTTGGCTTCTAATGAAGATGTTCGAGATAATTTGAAATCCTATAATCGTATTACGACAAATGCAGCGTGGAAATCATCGAACAAAATCAATACGTTGGTTAATACTTTAGAAGGAAGTTTTGCAATCAATAATGATAAAATAAAATATGATCCAGATGATATTTCGGATCCTAAAATAAAGAATGATAAGTTCTCAATTCGATTATCTAATAATCTGAAATGGAACTTGAAAAAAGATTGGATTGACGCTTTAAATGTTGATGCAAACATAAGTTATGAAAAGCAAAATTCGAAAGAAGAACGTTGGAATAATGTAGCAACTGCTGCAGTTACAACTTCTACGGAAAATGGAATTTCTGATGCGATATTTTTACCAAATCAATATAGGTTTGTCAAAAATGTAGAAGGAATTCCCATGTCTACTTTCTTGAATATAGAAGGTGTAAAAAATTACGAATCTAAAAACAATTGGAACCATACCTTTTCTGTTGGTTTATCTTCTCGATCAAGTTCTAATAAAGGTCGTGGAACATATACAGACGAAAATACAACGCCTAACTATTATACATTAAGCGGTGCAAAAGGAGGTTTGGGTTATCGTGATTATAATTTCAAAAACACCAAAACTCAATGGCAATTGTCTGTTTACGCAGAAGATAGAATTGTGAAGTTTGGCGAAAATGATAATGTTTTCAAATTAGATTTAGGTTTTAGATTTGATAATCAATATGGAAATAACACATTTCAACCGCGTATAAATACATCTTACGCGTTCAATAAAGTGTTTAGAATTCGTGGTGGATACGGAATTGCTTCTAAAGCACCTTCGTTAAATCAGTTATTTACAGGTGATCGAATTTATGATCGTTTGTTGGGAGACGGAATTTATTATGTCAATAATAAACAATATGGCTGGATTGAAACGTTTCTTTTGGAAGGAAATAATTTAAATTTGAAACCAAGTAGATCTTACAATTCAGAAATAGGTTTTGATGTTAATTTGCCTTTCGGATCATTAAATGTAACAGGATATTATAATCAATTGAAAGATGGTATTTCAAAAGTTTATCATGCAGCAACTTTAGAAGGTTCTACAATTAGTGTGGACACGTCTACTTCTACTCCAACCTATTCTGTAACTGGAAAAGAAGCTTATCAAATTATTTATAATACTTTAGAAAATAACTTAGAATCGAAGGATAAAGGTATCGAAATGTTTATGAATTTTAACCGAATCAAACCTTTAAATTTAGATATTTCGGTGAATGGTTCGTACACAAAAACAACAAATAATAAGCCTGTTTATGAATATGAAGCTTCTACAAATGTTTTAGCAAAAGAAAAATATGCTGTCTATTATAATCCAAAATCGAATGATGAAGCTTTAATGTTTGGAACAAATTTTAATTATCATTTGAAAAAAGTTGGATTGATTTTATCTCTTCGTACAGAACACATTTTTATTCAAAATCATGATAAATACAACAATAGAAATCCAATAGGATATTTGGATGAAAATTCTGTTTATCATGCAATTCCTGTCGAAGATCAAGGAAATACAGATTTGTACGGACATTTGATTAAAGCGCCACAAAAAACATTAGCAGAATTACAAAATTCATTGCATAATTTCCATTTACGTATTTCCAAAGATTTCTTAAATGGATTCAAAGTATCTGTTTATACAACAAATGTTTTAGGCTTAAAACCTACTTATATCAACGATTCTGGTGAAAGAATTGTTTCAAAAATAGCAAAATTTTCATTGGGAGGTAAAATTGAATATACTTTCTAATTCTAAACAATTTCAAAAAAGATTATTATGTTAAAAAAATATATACTTCTCACTCCTATTTTAGCAAGTTTATTATTTAATTCTTGTTCTGATGATGATTTTGGAAATTCAGCGGTTCAACCCGTTACATTTACAACAAAGGTTACTTTTGATAGTGATTTTGATGCTTCAAAATTACCTGTAAATGCAAAAACAATTCTTAAAAATACACAAACAGGAATGACGTATGAAGCAGTTACCAACAGTAATGGTGAAGCGGTTTTTCCTCAATTAATTCCAGGAACATATTCAGTGAATGTTAGTTTTTCCTTGACTCCAACAGAGTTTGAAACTTTATTTGGATATGATGCTGGAACAGAAGATAATATTGAATTTAATGGATCTGCGCAAAATGTGAGTGTAAATTCTTCAAATATTTCAATTGCTATCGAGTTGAATTCGGCTAAAATAATTGGTGGTTTAATTTTAAAACAAATCTATTACGGAGGTTCTGATATCAAAGAAGGCGCTTTGTTTAGAGATCAATTTATTGAGATTTACAACAATTCGAATGAAGTAATTTATGCAGATGGTTTAATTTTTGCGCAATTATTTGGTGCTAATACAGTCGAATCTCAATCATATTCTCAAGCAAATGGGCAATTAGATTGGTCCAAAGGTGAAGGAAATACAAAAGGTGCTGAAGCGAATACGGGCTATGTTTATGTTTCGAATGCGGTTCGTATTCCAGGAAATGGAACGACTTATCCAGTTCAACCAGGTCAAAGTATAACAATTGCGCAAACGGCGATAAATCATAAAGGAAATTATACCGATGCAAAGGGTAAAGTGATCGAAATTCTAAAACCAGAGTTAACGGTCGACTTATCAAACGCCGATTTTGAGGTAAATATGACGAGTTATTTAGGTTCTCAATATTCGTATGATATTCAAAATCCTGCTGTTCCCGATTTAGATATTGTGTGGTGGGCAAATGGAAATAAAGATTTATTATTAGACAATTTAGGTCGTCAAGCTTATATTCTTTTTAGAGCTGATGAAAATGAAATAAATGGTTTTGGTAAGGTAAAAAATCCGTCAAATAAAACAACGTATCAATATTTACAATTGCCGAATGATTTTATTTTAGATGCTGTAGAAACAACTCAAGATATGGGAACTAAATTGGTTCCTAAAAAACTACAAAATAAACAAGATGCTGGTTATGCTTATTTAACAGCGGGTTCTTATACATCAACATCCATTATTCGTAAAACTCAAAAAACAATTAATGGTCGTATAATTTTGAAGGATACAAACAATTCTACAAACGATTTTGTAAACATCAAAGCTGAACCAAAGATTTTTGCGCAATAGAAATTAAAAAAACATGAAATCAATTGATTTAACAACATACGATAACAAATTGTTGAAAATTGTTTCTTTTGCGTGTTTACTTTTCGGAAGTACATCATTTGCACAAGAAAATGATTCGATAAAAGTAACTTCTAACGAAGCTGAACAAGTTATAAAGGATTTAAATTGGCAATTACCTGTTGCGACACATTCTTTACCGATTAAAGATTATACGCATACTGGAATTTATTTCAGTCATAAAAACAATCAATTTGCGCGTAAACAAACAGCCGAAGAAACAAATCGTTATGGTTTTTTGAGCGAAGGTTTGTACACAACAGAAAATGGTTTTAGAATTTTTGGAATGATTGACCTACAGAAATTCAATGAAAAAAATTTATCATGGAATCTTTCTGACGAGCGTACAGATGAACAACAAGTGCTTTCTCCTCAATATTTCTACGTTCCGCGTGCAGCAGATTGGGATAATCAACAATATTTGATTCGTGGTGGAGTTTCGAAAAATTTTGGAAACTTAACATTAGCTGCTAAAGCCGAATTGAATGTCAACAAAATGGCGCGTAAATTAGATCCTCGTCCAGAGATTAAAAACAATCAATTGGTTGGAGAAATTCAAGTTGGTTATCAAATTTTTGATGGACATCAGATTTTTGTTTTGGGTGCATATGGTCGAAAAGATAAAGATTATAGTCTAAAGTATAAAGGTAGAAATCAAGATGTAGAAGAAAATTCGAGTACCTATTTGCGTTACATGGCAGGTTATGGTCGCGAAATTAATAACCCATTGAGAAATTCAATTAATAACGAAAAAACAATCTACGAATATTTTACACGAAATATCATTTCAAAAATCGGTGGTGGATATCAATTTAGTTCAGACAATACAAGGTTGATTTTAGGTTACAATTACCAAGAAAATCAACAGCGAATGTATGATAGCAAAACCAAAGAAGATAAGTTCTTTATCTATGTTTGGGATACCAACGAGCATTTTGCTTATGCGAATTTTATGACAAAATTTGATAACAATACAATCAATGCACGTTTAGATTTTTCGAGAAAAGATGGCGAAAATTACGATGTTTCTATTGGCGGAATGAATTATCAAAATCGCTTACAAAATCTAATTTTAGATGTTAATTTAGCAAATCGTGATCTTACAAAAATGAATTATTTTCTTGGTTTCAAAACAAGCTATAATCAGAACAAATATTATGATGCTTTAGCGATTTACGACATGAAAATTAAATCGTTGGATGTTGGTATTTATGGAAATAAAGATTTGATGTTGAAGAATAATTCGAAATTAAATGTCGGTTTAGCTTTTAATTATTATGCATTGTTGGATTCTTATTTTGATTATACAAAAATGACTGGAATCAACGAAGATACTTTTTACAACAATGTTGCGGCTTATGATTATGCGTACAATACAACCAATCATTTTGATGCTTCAACGTCCATTCGTTATATTTTACCGGTAAAAAACTACAAAACTATCGAACTATATACGCAGTTAAAAGGTATATTTGCAACAAATAAGAGCAATTTTTCCGAAATCAATACAGATAATACGTATTTAATGAATTTCGGAATTCAATTAAATTATTAGAATGAAGATGAAAAAAATGCTTCCAATCGTTGCATTTGGTGCGACTACTCTATTTTATGCGTTTAACAGTAACAAAATAATCGATCAAGGTTATACAGTTACCGAATTACGTACATTGTATAGTAGCGGAGATCAGTCAAAATGGCCAAAACCAACTGTGGACGAAAGTGTTTTGAAAGATGGTTTTGAAGATATTGGTACATTAGGCGAAGTTCCTTTTCCTAAAGATAATCCATATTCTAAAGAGAAAGCTGAGTTAGGAAAATCCTTATTTTTTGATCCTCGTTTATCAAATTCAAATCAAATTTCTTGTGCAAATTGCCACGATCCTGAGTTGAATTGGGGCGATGGTCGTCGTGTGCCTTATGGTGAAGATCGTCAATTGGGAGCGCGTAATTCGCCGAGTTTGATGAATGTTGCTTACTCAAAAGTAATGTTTTGGGATGGTCGTGCAAAAACATTGGAAGAACAAGCTGAATTTCCGATACGTGATAAAAAAGAAATGAATCATCACATTGATTTTGCAACAAAAAGAATTGCTGAAATTAATGGTTACAAAGAATTATTTAAAGCCGCTTTTGGAGACGAAAAAGTAACGAATGACCGTATTACAAAAGCGATTGCAACCTTTGAACGTACAATTTTATCTCCAAAAAATAGATTTGATAAATTTATTGCAGGAAAATCGGATGAATTAACTGATCAAGAAATTGAAGGTTTACATCTTTTCCGCACAAAAGCGCGTTGCATCAATTGTCATAATACAGCGTATTTTTCGGATAATAAATTTCATAATATTGGTTTGACATATTATGGTCGAGAATACGAAGATTTAGGTTTATACAATACAACTAAATTGGCTAAAAATGTTGGTGAATTCAAAACACCTTCATTACGAGAAGTTCCTCAAAATGCACCTTATATGCACAACGGACTTTTCCCTACAATTCGTGGCGTAATCAATATGTACAATGCCGGAATGTTTCATTTTCAACCAAATGAAAAACAGAAAAATGATTCATTATTTCCAAAAACAACAGAGTTAGTTCAGAAATTGAATTTAACTGCTTCGGAAATGGATGCGTTAGAAGCTTTTTTGATGAGTTTGAAACAGAATCAATACAAAATGCGTCCACCGCAATTACCAAATAAATAACAACTTATAAATAGCAAAACGACTCAATAAATTGAGTCGTTTTTTGTTCTGGATAGTTTAATTATCAACTAAAATTTTTAATTGATTTTGAATAAATACTTGACTCAAATTATTATTGAGTTCATTGTATTTTGATTGCAATACTTGATTTTTAGACGATTTGTAAACCGAAGCATCAACTTTATCAAACTTATATTTTGTTTCTGTAGTTTGAAAAGATTGTTCAGAAGCTTTTACAATTTCAATTAAAGATTTCGTCAAATCTTCCAATAAATTCAGTTTTTTTAATTCAAGATTGACCAAATCATTTAAACGTTTTTCTTCTTTATTTTTTTGCGCTTCATTCAATTGCAATTCAATTTTTTTCAATTCACGTTGTTGCGCTGTATTTCCTCTCGAATAAATCGGAATAGAAAGATTCAATCCAATATATTGGCTTTTGTTGTCTTTTAATTGATTTCCAAATTGAAAATTTGTATCTGCTAAACTCTTAATTTTCTGCGCATAAAAAGTTCCGTATGAATAATTTAAAAATAAACTTGGTACATATTTCCCAAATAACTGCTTATATTCTTCATTGATTTTCTTTGTATTCAACTCAAATTTTTCAATAGATGGATAAGTTGAAAAATTGAATTCATTCAGATTTATTTCATCTAATAAAGGTTGTTGTAACACCATATTTTCTGGTGAAACACTTGTAATATTCAGTAATTGAATCAATTCAGTTTTACTTATAATTTCATCATGTTTAGATTTTTCTAAATCATTTTGTTCTTGAAGAACGATAACTTGAATATCATAAAAATCACTTTTCGGACGCTTCCCTTCTTTTACTTCTTTCGAAATTCGAACAAATTGTATCTGAGAATTTTCCATTTGAGATTTCAAAACATTTTGCCATTCTTGCAAAGCCAAAACCGCCATATATTTTTCTAAAACCAACAAATCATATTGATTTTGAATTGTTTTCAATTCAAGTTTTTCTAATTCGATATCATAGTTTTGAATTGTTGTTTGATTTAATTTAGAAAAATCAAACAAATTAATTTGAGCATTAATTGATAAATTATCTGATTGAATATTAGAAGGTTCTCTTGTGTTAGTTGAAGGGTCAATTGATGAACCAAAATTATATGCATGAGAAACTGAAGCATCAATAGTTGGTAAAAATTGCGAAGCAAAAGAACGTTTTGTTTTCACTTTTTGATCAATTTTTATCGACTGAATTTTAAAATCAGGTTGATTTTCTCTCCCTAAATTCAAACAATCTTCTAACGTTAGGTTTTGCGCTTTTCCCAAAAATGAGAAAAGCACAACCATTAATAAAAAATATTTAGCATTCATAAACAGAGAATTATTCGTATTTCAGGTAATTTAAACTATTGATTCGAGTAGCAGAATAAGCTTTTATTAAAACAACAATTAAGGTTAAACTCAATAATAAAACAAAAGCAAACACATAAATCCAGATTGAGATATCAATGCGATAAGCAAAGTTTTCTAACCATTTTTGCATCAAAAAATAACTTGGTAAAATTGCAAGTGCAAAACCTATAAATGCGAAATAGATGTATTGTTTTGATAAAATTCGTAGTAAAGAAGATGTTTCTGCGCCTAAAACTTTTCGAATGGCGATTTCTTTGTATTTACGTTCGATTGTGTATGAAGAAAGTGCAAACAATCCAAATAATGCGATTGTTATCACAATAACATTCAATATCTTGAACATTTTTTCTTGTTTTGTGTAATTTTCATACGAACGTGCAAACTGTTTGTCGATAAATTCATATTCGAACGGATAATCTTGATCAACTTTGGCTTTCCAAAACTTCTCGATTGCAGCAATTGTTTCGCTTGTATTTTCTGCATCAACTTTGATATAAATTTGACTAAGATTATTTTGCAACCAATCGACTGTATTTACGTTGATAAGCATCATTGGAGGAATTTTATTTTCTGGACTACCAATATTGAAATCTTTTACAACTCCAATAATATTAAACTTATATTCGTTCCAATCAACTTGATCTCCAATTGATAAATTTCCTAATTCATTCATCGCTGTTTCGTTCAAAATGATGTTATTAACCATATCTGAAGTGATTTTTGAATTGAAATCTCTTCCGTTTTTCAGCTTAACTTTCATCATTGATAAGAAATTGTAATCAACTGGAACATTTTGAATTTGAATACTTTTATCCTGAAATCTCATTGTAGAAGAATTCATTGCATTATTTCCAAACTTAAATGCTGTAGCATTTACATTTTTCACTCCTTTTATCTTCAATAAATCTTGTTTGATTACTTTATAAAAATCTAAACGTTTTTCTCCTAAATCATATCTTCTCAACGTAAGATTTATAATTTGATCACCAGAAAAACCAAGATCTTTTTTACTCATATAATTTACTTGTTCTGTCACTAAACTTCCAGCAACAATAAAGAAAGTAGCAATTGTAAACTGAATAATTAACATCAAATTTCTAATCCAAATTCCATTTTTGCTTCTTGAGAAATTCCCTTTCAAAACATTCAATTCTTTAAAATTTGAAACATAAATCGCAGGAAAAATACCGGCAAAAAGAATAACGATTAAAAAAATTAAAACTAGATAAGGAACAAATTCAATGAGATTAATTGATAAATTTTTATTAATCAATATATTATAACTTGACAATCCTATTTCTACCAATGTAAGTGCTAAAAGAACAGAAAAAAACGTTGTAATCGCAGTTTCGAACAAAAATTGCCAAATGACATTTTGCTTTGAAGCTCCTAAAACTTTTCGGATTCCAACCTCTTTCGCGCGACGAATAGTTTGTGCTGTCGAAAGATTGATGTAATTGATAATTGAAAGCAATAAAATTAGAATTGACAAACCCAGATTAATTTTCAGGAAATTAAGATTTCCTTTGTCTTCTGGAAATCCTGTCACTTCTGCTTTCAAACGACTATCTGTTATTGGTTGTAAATATCCTTTCGTTAACCCCGATGTTTTAATGTATTCATCGACAGAAATTCCTCTTAATTTAGCATATCTCTGTACAATATTTTCATAATAAATCTTATTAATAGATTTTTCTACAACTTCTTTATCATTAGGATTTTTTAATTTAATCAATAAAGCATAGGTAAAATTATTCCAATCATCAATATTGAGATTTGGTGAAGAAATTACATATTTAGGTAAAAACCCTGAATTATTTTTCAATTGATAAACACCATAAATGGTTAAAATTTCTCCATTAAGATTTTTGATTTGTTTATTGATAGGATTTTCATTTCCAAAAATTCGTTTTGCTTCTTGCTCTTCAATCGCAACTGCATTTCTATTATTCTTGAATTGTTCTTTATTTCCTTGGACAAAATCAAATGGAAAAAAATCGAAGAAATTATTCCCTGTGATTGCAATTTTATTTAATAATTCTTTCTTCTGATTAATGATATAAAGTTCTGATGAATAACCAGGTTGATAGAACAAAGTTTCTTCAATTTTATCCGATTTTTCTTTTACCAACTCCGCCATTGGACCAGTTGTAGAAGCTATTTGTAAGTCAGGTTTTAAAAATGTGATTAATTCAAAAATTCTATCTTTTTCAGGATTCCATTGATCGTAACTCGTTTCATCTTTCCAATACAAGGTCGAAAAAATGACACCAGCAATTCCGATTGCCAAGCCAAGAATCGTAAGAAATGTAAATCCTTTGTTCTTGATTGTATTTCTAAAATATATTTTAAGCCAATTATTAAGCATATTTATTCGTATTTCAGATAATTTAAACTATTGATTCGAGTAGCAGAATAAGCTTTTATTAAAACAACAATTAAGGTTAAACTCAATAATAAAATGAAAGCAAATACATAAATCCAGATTGAAATATCAATGCGATAAGCAAAGTTTTCTAACCATTTTTGCATCAGAAAATAACTTGGTAAAATCGCAAGAGCAAAACCTATGAATGCGAAATAGATATATTGTTTGGATAAAATTCGTAGTAAAGAAGACGTTTCTGCGCCTAAAACTTTACGAATGGCTATTTCTTTGTATTTACGTTCGATTGTGTATGA
>NZ_DLJI01000004.1:0-8934 GCF_002484185.1 Empedobacter sp. UBA7620
ATTTTCTTGAGGCTTTTTTATGTTCAATAAAGTTATAGGTTTTAAGTGCTACGTTCTACGTATAACATAAAACTTATTACGTAATACTTCATAAACACCCCTATAATCCCCTCAAGAGGATAGTTTGCATAGATTTTTATTCTAGTAAATCTAACGTCTTATAACTTATCACTCAAAACTTACAACTTATAACTCAAAACCCGCGTTAGGGATAGTAGTGGAAATCCTTTTGTAGGAATTGAATTTTTCTAATCTGTAATAGAATCTTCTTCTACAAAAGATTGGAACGGATAGCCCGACCGAAGGGAACGCCATAATAATAAACAATTGAATGAAGAATTTTTATATATTTAGGTTTTAAAGTAAAAGAAGATATGAAACCATTTAATGTGCGTGTATATGCGTTATTGGAGCACAAGGGAAAGGTATTGGTGATTCACGAGCCGTTTCAGGGAGAATTAATTTATAAGTTTCCTGGAGGTGGACTGGAGTTTGGTGAAGGAACTAAAGATTGTATAAGGAGAGAGATAAAAGAGGAATTGAATTTGAAAGTGGAAGTTCATGAGCATTTTTATACACAAGATTTTTTTGTGCTGAATGCTTTTGATCCAACAGAACAGGTTTTATTAATTTATTATAAAGCGACAATTACAGAGAAAGCATTGGCTAAATTGAAAATTTTGGATGCTGATATCAACGAATTGTTATGGTTATCGAAAGAAGAATTGAATGTAGAGAAATTTACACTGGATGCAGATAAAGTGGTAGTTGATTTGTATAAAAAAGAAAACTTCGAATCTTAAGACTCGAAGTTTATTATTTTTTGATCATCAAAATACTGTATAACAGCGTATTTCATTAACAAGGTTTGCTCATTAGTTTTAAGCGGTGGTAAATCTTCCAACAACTCAAAATGTGGCCAACCATCTGGATCTAATCCATCGAAACGATAAAAACCAAAAGGTTCTAACACGCGACAAACTGCAATGTGTAATAAATTGAGTTTATCATCTTTTTTAAATCGTTTTTTTCCTTGTCCTAATTCTTGAACACCGATTAAAAAAAGAATGGTATCTAAATCTGGTCTTTCACCGTCTGTGAAATTTTGTTGAAAAAATTCTTCAATCAGTTTCCACTTGTTGGTGTTTGATGATGATTCTTCTGTAAATTTTGATATATCCATTTAGAATTTACGTCCTTTGTGACGCATATGTGGGTTTTGTAATTGCGAATTACTTACGTTGAAACGTTTCATTTGATCATTCATCATTTTGATTTGATCTGTAAACATTCCTTTCGAATCGTTTTTCTTCGCTTCTTTAATATAACCTTCCGCTTCTTTCTTTTTACCTTTTGACATTGCAGCTCCAGCCAAAGATAAATTAGCCATTGCTCTGTCATGATCAAATGATAAACCGTAGTTTAAGGCTTCTTTCATATATTTTTCTGAAACGGCAACATTGTCCTGCGCTTCAGTAATTCCCATCATATAATGGTAATATCCCATTTGTTTAGGAATTAATTCTGATGATGGATTTTTGATCTTTTGTAACCATTTTTTCGCTTTTGCCATATCCTCTTTACGTAAAAACCAGAAAGCTAACAAGATGTTTTCGTTTCTGAAATAGAATAAAATTGGAAATACAGCGACT
Source organism: Empedobacter sp. UBA7620 (assembly GCF_002484185.1). Classification (NCBI taxonomy): domain Bacteria; kingdom Pseudomonadati; phylum Bacteroidota; class Flavobacteriia; order Flavobacteriales; family Weeksellaceae; genus Empedobacter; species Empedobacter sp. UBA7620. Next base: position 1,653 of record NZ_DLJI01000004.1, read on the forward strand.
AATAACGAAACAAATCCCCAACCGTATTCGCGAATGGTAAACAAAAAGATTGCTAAAGCGATTAATACAGCGGCGATTACTAATTTAATGTATTTGTTCATCGATTATAAATATGATTTGATATTATCTGCAATTTCGATCATTTTCTCGGCAGATAATTGAAGTTTTGGATTTGAGAAATTGATATCTTGCATTGTATTTAGAGGAACCAAATGCACATGTACATGTGGTACCTCTAAACCAACAACAGCTACGCCAACGCGTAAACAAGGTATTGCTTTTTCTATAGCTTGTGCAATTTCATAAGAAAAGTCCATTAAACCTAAATAGGTTTCTTTGTCTAAATCGAAGATTTTATCGACTTCTTTTTTCGGGATAACCAATACATGACCTTCTACCAAAGGAAACGCGTCCAAAATAGCGATGTACTTATCGTTTTCGGCAATTTTGTATGATGGTATTTCTCCGTTTATAATTTTAGTGAAAATGCTTGCCATATGTTTTTTAATTTTTGAAATCTTAGTCCAAAGATATTTCTAAAATTTCAAAATTTAAAGTCATTCCGTTAGGTAATGTAATTTCTGCAACTTCTCCAAGTGATTTTCCTAACAATCCTTTTGCGATTGGAGTATTTACAGAGATGCGCATTTTAGCTAAATCAGCCTCAGATTCAGGTACCAAAGTGTACACTAATTCTTGTCCGTTCGCTGTATTTTTTATTTTAACTTTTGATAATATTGATACTTTAGAATGGTCTAATTTAGATTCATCAATTACGCGTGCATATGCTACAACTTCTTTCAATTTAGCAATTTGCATCTCTAACATTCCTTGAGCTTCTTTTGCAGCATCGTATTCTGCATTTTCAGATAAATCTCCTTTATCACGAGCATCAGCAATTTGTTGCGAAATTTTTGGACGCTCAAAAGTTTCTAACTGATGAAGCTCTTCACGCAACTTTTCTAATCCTTCTTTCGTTACATATTGTATATTTGCCATAACAACAATGTTTAATTAATTTTTTATTAAATAGGTCTTATAAAATAAATAATCCTACACATATGTAATACTATGCGCAGGACTATTTAGTTATTGTACTACAAAGATAATAAAAAAAATACAGCAAATTAAAAATGAAACAATTTATTAAAACGATTCTAAATAAGGTTATTTTGGTTTGTGTTTTTGCAAGCTTATTTCAAGGTTGTAATTCAGATGACGGTGTAGTAAGTTGTGTGCCAAATACGATTGTGAATGTTTCAATCAATATCAATTTACCTTTGTATTCTAATCTAAACAATCCAGGAGGATGGGTATATGTAGATGGAGCAACAGCTGGTTCTAGAGGTTTGATTGTGGTGCGTACGGCTTCTGGTTTCAAAGCTTACGATCGTAATGCGCCGCATATTTGTCCTGGTGCAGAAACTACTTTGTATGTAAAGAATGACATCAGTATTGTATGTGATGCAGATAATTCTGAATGGATTTTATTAACAGGACAACCTACAAAAGTAGCGAACAGAGCACCAAGAACTTACCAAGTGTATGTAAATGCAAATGGAACGCTTACAATAACGAATTAAATTTTTTAACGAAAGTTTTTTTAATTCACTCAAAAAATAATAATCTTTGCAGGCATCGAAATTATACTTCTTTATTATGCATGCATAAATTTTTCGAATGGTTTTTGAATTAAATTATTTTTAAAAAAAGATAATTTCGTTGTAAAGATTACTCAAATCCATTATTTTTGGTAAATCAAAATTTTATCAATTAAAAAATATTAATAATGAGCATTATTTCGCATATCCATGCAAGACAAATTTTAGATTCTCGTGGTAACCCAACTGTAGAAGTAGACGTGTATACAGAATCAGGTGTTTTAGGTCGTGCAGCTGTTCCATCAGGAGCATCTACAGGAGAGTATGAAGCAGTAGAATTACGTGATGGTGGAGACTTGTACTTAGGTAAAGGAGTTTTGAAAGCTATCGAGAATGTAAATGAAGTGATTGCTCCAGAATTAATTGGTTTTTCTGTTTTTGAACAAAATTTAATCGATCAAGTAATGATTGATTTAGATGGAACTGAAAACAAAGCTAAATTGGGTGCTAATGCAATTTTGGGTGTTTCTTTAGCGGTTGCAAAAGCTGCAGCAGAAGAATTAGGTTTACCATTGTTTAGATACATCGGTGGAGTTAATGCAAACACATTACCAGTTCCAATGATGAATATCGTAAATGGAGGTTCTCACTCTGATGCGCCTATCGCATTCCAAGAATTTATGATTATGCCAGTTCAGGCAGAATCTTTTTCTGATGCGTTACGCAAAGGAACAGAAGTTTTTCATGCATTAAAGAAAATTTTACACGATCGTGGTTTATCTACAGCAGTAGGTGACGAAGGTGGATTTGCACCAACTTTTGATGGTACAGAAGATGCTTTAGATACTGTAATTTCTGCAATAGAAAAAGCAGGTTACAAAGCAGGTGAAGAAATTATGATTGCATTAGATTGTGCATCATCAGAATTCTATCACGATGGAAAATATGACTATACAAAATTTGAAGGAGAGAAAGGAGCTATCCGTACTTCTGCAGAGCAAGCAGCTTATTTAGCAGAATTGACAGAGAAATATCCAATTATTTCTATTGAAGATGGTATGGATGAAAACGATTGGGAAGGTTGGAAAATCTTAACAGATAAAATCGGTAAACGTGTTCAAATTGTTGGAGACGATTTATTGGTAACGAATGTAACTAAATTAGAAAAAGCAATTGATGCTGAAACAGCAAATTCTATCTTAGTAAAATTCAATCAAATTGGTACGTTAACAGAAACGATCAAAGCAGTACAAATGGCGCAAAATGCACGTTATACAGCAGTTATGTCTCATCGTTCTGGAGAAACAGAAGATGCTACAATTGCAGATTTAGCTGTTGCTTTGAACACAGGACAAATCAAAACTGGTTCTGCTTCTCGCTCTGATCGTATGGCGAAATACAACCAATTATTACGTATTGAAGAGATTCTTGGAGAAACTGCAATTTTTCCAGGGCTTAAGGCTTTTAAAGTTAAGCGATAAAATAATTTGAGACTGATATTTATCAGTCTCAAATTAATAAAAAAAGTGTAAATTACGCAATAAATAATATAAACTATAAAATGTCAGATAAGGTAATATTAAATTACAACGGAAATGAGTTGGAGCTACCTGTTACAACTGGTACAATGGATGAAAAATCTATTGATATTTCCAAGTTAAGAAGTGCTACTGGATTAATCACAATGGATCCAGGTTACAAAAATACAGGGGCATGCGAATCTAGAATTACATTTTTAGATGGTGAAGAAGGTAAGTTGATGTACCGTGGATATCCTATTGAACAATTAGCAGAGAAATCTTCTTTCGTAGAAGTAATGTATTTGTTAATCAAAGGAGAATTACCTACACAAGCTGAATTAGATAAATTTATCGCTGATATTAATGAGTATAACTATGTGTCAGAAGATTTAATCAAAATCTTAGATGCATTCCCAAGTTCTGCTCACCCAATGGGAGTATTAACATCTTTAACAGCTGCTTTATCAGCATTCAACCCAAAAGTTGTTGATGTTACTTCTCCAGATGATATGTACAAAGCGGCAGTTACTTTATTAGGTAAATTCCCAGTATTAGCGTCTTGGACACAAAGAAAAATTAAAGGATTACCAGTTAACTACTCTAACGATAAATTATCTTATGTAGAAAATTTTTATCAATTATTATTCAAAAAACCAGGTCAAGAATTAGACTTAGATCCAGTTATTATTGATGCAATTGACAAATTATTAATCTTACACGCAGATCACGAGCAAAACTGTTCTACATCAAGTGTACGTTTAGTAGGTTCTTCTCATGCAGGTTTATTTGCTTCTATCTCTGGAGGTATTTCTGCATTATGGGGACCATTACACGGAGGTGCTAACCAAGCAGTATTAGAAATGTTAGAAGCGATCAAAAATGATGGTGGAGATGTTGAAAAATACTTAGCTAAAGCAAAAGATAAAAACGATCCATTCCGTTTAATGGGATTTGGACACCGTGTTTATAAAAACTTTGACCCTCGTGCGAAAATCATCAAAGTAGCTGCGGATAACGTTTTAGAGAAATTAGGAATCAATGACCCTATTTTAGATATTGCGAAAAAATTAGAGCAAGCTGCTTTAGAAGACGAGTATTTCAAATCAAGAAACTTATATCCAAACGTAGATTTCTATTCAGGAATTATTTACAAAGCGTTAGATATCCCAACTGAAATGTTTACAGTTATGTTTGCTGTTGGACGTTTACCAGGATGGATTGCACAATGGATGGAAATGCGCGAAACAAATCAACCAATTGGTCGCCCTCGTCAATTATACACAGGAGCACCATTACGTGATTACGTTGAAATTGAAAACAGATAAGAATTTTCTTATTTATCATATAATCCGAAAATCAAACTTTGATTTTCGGATTTTTTTTAACAATTAATTTTTAGAGATTGTTTGTTTAAAATATGTTAAAACCTTATTTTTAAGTAAATTAAATTTTGTAACCATGAAATTTGAGAAAATACATAATAAAGGTCAAGCGCAAATCTTCGAAAACAAATACCTCGAAATGTTGACAAAAGGTCATCCCGCAGTTATTTGGGGAATGTACATTCCTCTACTTTCCTATTGTATTTATTATGGAATTTCTAGCTACGATTTATCTACAATAACAGTTATTTCAATTTTTTTTGGAGCGATGTTATTTTGGACCTTGTTCGAATATTTTGCGCATCGTTATCTTTTTCATTGGACAGCCGAACAACCAAGTCTAAAACGAATTGTTTACATTTTTCATGGAAATCATCATCATTATCCACGCGATAAACAACGTTTGTTTATGCCTCCAGTTCCAAGTATTCTTTTGGCGTCAATCATTTTCTTGATTCAATATTTAATTTTAGGGAAATATGCTTTTGCTTTCTTTCCTGGTTTTATGATTGGCTATTTATTGTATGCGTCTATGCATTATTTGATTCACGCTGTTGCGCCGCCTTTCAAGTTTATGAAACCACTTTGGCGCAATCATCATTTGCATCATTATAAAGACGAAGAATTAGGTTTTGGCGTTTCCAATACGTTTTGGGATCGTATTTTCGGAACAATGTTCGACTTAAAGAATGAAAAAGAAGACAAAGAAAAAGTAAAAGAATTGATGTTTGAGAAGAAAAGTTAATATGAATAGTATCAAAACTATAATACTTTTATTGTTATTTTCTAATTTGCTTTTTGCTCAAGAAATAAAAGAAAATTTTTCTGCTGAATTAGTGGTTTTAAATGATGAAAATTTAAAAGAAATAATTACGAATATAAATCTTAATGATTATTGTATTAATAAAGGCTATGTTTGGTATTTAAATTATAAAAAAGATTATTTACAATTATCAAGTATTTCTAGATACAAACTTTATGGAATAAAGACTAATTATTATGCAACTATGATTAATAATAACCTTATTTTCATAAGATTAAATAAAGAAAATGATTCGATTTTTAAGAAGTTAGGATTCAGGATTAATTTAAATGATTTCAAATCAAATATAATCTCAACTGGACCTCATACTACTTCTTGGTATTTTAAAAAGGTAAATGAAAAAACAGAATTGGTAAAAGAAAATATCTTTCCATGTGTTTATAATTAGATGTTTGAGAAGAAAAGTTAATTTTTCGTATCTTCCGTCAAATTAAGTTTACACAAAAAATGAAAAAATATACTTTACTTGCGATTGGACTGCTTGCATTCAATCAAGCAAACGCGCAATATTCTAAAGAAAATCAAAAGAAATATGTCGAAGAATTAGCTTCTGATGCTATGCAAGGTCGAAAATTTGGAACACCCGAAAATCGATTGGCTGCTGAATTGATTGCTGAAAAATTCAAACAAAATAAATTAAAACCTTGTGTTGGTGATTCATATTTAATCGAATTTGAATATAAAGGGAAAACGGGACAAAATGTTTGTGGAATCAAAGAAGGGAAATCGTCTGATATTTATGCTGTTGGTGCGCATTTTGATCATGTTGGAACAGATGACAAAGGTGAGGATAAAATTTATAATGGAGCGGATGATAATGCGAGTGGAACTTCGGCTGTAATGGCTTTGTCTGATTATTTCAAAAATAAAAAAGTTAAGCAAACCATGATGTTTATGGCTTTTGATGCTGAAGAAATTGGATTAATTGGTTCTAAAATGTTGGTAGAAAATACAGATTTTCAATCATATTTACCAAATATGAAAGTGATGTTGAATCTTGAAATGATTGGAACTGTTTCTGCTTTTGGTGAAGGAAAAGTGTATATGACAGGTAGCGATCGTTCGGATTTGATGAATTTGATGAACAACAATTCGACTAGAACATTCAAAGTCGAAAACGATCCTTATTTACAACAACAATTATTTTATCGTTCGGATAATGTAAATTTTGTAAATCATAAAGTGGTATCGCATGCGCTTTCTTCTGTAAACATGGAAAATCAACATCATTATCATCAAAAAAATGATGAAGTTTCGGTGATTAATTTCGAAAATCTATCAGAAATTACGCAAGGAATTGGACATTCTTTATACGAAATGATGAAGAAAAATATTCAACCAAAATATAACGATTAATGGATAAAGCAATTAATATTGTTAGTATTGCAGTTATTGTAATTTTATTGTTAGCGTTTTTATCAGAAAAATTTTTCCCAATAAAAGGTCTTGAATTGTTTTATGAGAAAAAGTTTTATCTCGCAATTATTTATTTAATTTTAAGAGTTTCCAGAATTTATATTCTTCGAAAATCAAAATAAATTTTTAAATCCGTTCCAATTTCAGAACGGATTTTTTAGTACCTTTTATTTACCTTAAAATAAATGTATGGAAGGTTATTTAGGAATCGTTTTGCGCTGTATTTCGGTGTATTTTTTTATGTTAATTGCACTTAGAATTTTTGGTAAACAACAATTATCGCAATTAAATACAGCAGATGTTATTTTGATTTTATTGATTAGTAATGCTGTTCAAAATGCTATGGTTGGTTCAGATTCGAGCTTGCAAGGTGGATTGATAGCAGCTTTTGTATTGTTTCTTTTAAATTTTATTGTCAAAAAGATACTGCTAAAGAATAAATTTTTAGGAAACTTAATTGAACAAAAACCTGAAATTTTAATCCGTAATGGAAAAGCTGATTTTACGATGTTGTGCAAATTGGGAATTAATTCGGAAGAA